>NZ_AQOK01000369.1:0-5826 GCF_000364645.1 Xanthomonas sp. SHU 308
AGCCGCCGTCGTCCGGCCGCGGCCGCGGCGGCGGGCGGTGGCGCGGGCCATCGTAGCCACGGTAGTAGTAATACGGCACGCCGTACCCGTAGTAGCCGTAATAGGACGGGCCGTAACCGTAGTAGGGCACCGCGCCGTAGGGCGAGTAGTACTCGGAGTAGCCGGCCGGATAGCGGTATTCGACCGACGGGGCGCCACGGTAGTAGCCACCCTCGCCGCCTCCGGCGTAATCGTAGGTGGCACAGCCGCCCAGTGCGGCCAGCAGTCCAGCGGCGCAGATCAGGCGCAGTTTCATGGCGTTTGCCCTCCAGCAGGCTGGCTGACAGGTTCGGTCCGTGGCATTGAATCCCCCCTTAACTTCATCGGCTGCACTTGAACGCTTAAGTTGCGCGCAACGACGGCGAACCGGCGCGGGTCGCGGGCGCTGCACGTTGGCGACGATACGCTACCCTTTCGCGCATGGTCTCACGTTTTCTGCCCGAGTTCGGCGACGTCCTGGCGGCCGCCGCACGCATTGCCGCGCACGCGCGGCCGACCCCAGTGCTGCGTTCGCGGGCGCTGGATGCCGCCACCGGCGCGCAGCTGTACTTCAAGGCCGAACACTTGCAGCGCGGTGGCGCGTTCAAGTTCCGCGGTGCCTGCAACGCGGTGTGGGCGCTGGACCCGGCGCAGGCGGCCTGTGGGGTGGTCACCCATTCCTCCGGCAACCATGGCGCGGCGCTGGCCCTGGCCGCGCGCACCCGCGGCATCGGCTGCCATGTGGTGGTGCCGGAGGGGGCGGTCGCCGTCAAGCTCGCCAACATCGCCCGCCACGGCGCCACGCTGTGGCGTTGCGCGCCCAGCATCGCCGCGCGCGAGGCGCTGTGCGCGCAGGTGCAGCGCGATACCGGCGCGACCCTGGTGCATCCCTATGCCGATCCGGCGGTGATCGCCGGGCAGGGCACCGCGGCGCTGGAACTGTTGGACGCCAGTGGCGGGTTGGACCTGCTGGTGGTGCCGGTCGGCGGCGGCGGCCTGGCCGCGGGCAGCCGCCTGGCGCTGTCGGCGCGGGCGCCGCAAGCGAAGTTGCTGCTGGCCGAGCCGGCCGGCGCCGCCGACACCGCGCGCTCCCTGGCGGCCGGCGAGCGCCGCCTGGACATGGTCCCTGACACGCTCTGCGACGGCCTGCGCGGCACCCTCGGCGAAACCAACTTCGCCCTGCTGCACGGCCAGGCCGAGGTGCTGGTGGTGGAGGACACGGCGACCGTGGCGGCGATGCGGCTGCTGTGGCAGGTGCTCAAGCAGGTGGTGGAGCCGTCCTCGGCGATCGCCCTGGCGGCGGTGCTGGCGCAGCCGGCGCGCTTTGCCGGGCGCCGGGTGGGGGTGATCCTGTCCGGCGGCAACGTCGACCTGGACGCCTTGCCATGGGGCGCGGCATGAGCGCGCGGGGCGGCTTCCGCTGGCTGCGCTGGCTGGTGCGCCTGGCGGCGCTGCTGGGGCTGTGGCTGCTGGGCGTGGCGATCTACATCGTCTGGGTCGGCGACCGCGACCAGGCGGCGCCGGCCGACGCGATCATCGTGCTCGGCGCCGCGGCCTACGACGCCAAGCCGTCGCCGGTGTTCGAGGAGCGCATCCGCCACGGCCTGGACCTGTACCAGCGCGGCTACGCGCCGACCCTGATCTTCACCGGCGGCTTCGGCAACGGCGCGCGCTTCGCCGAGTCGCAGGTGGCCCGGCGCTACGCGCTGCGCCACGACGTGCCGGCCGACGCGATCCTGATCGAGACGGTGTCGCGCACCACCCGGCAGAACCTGATCGAGGCGCGGCGGCTGATGCGCGAACACGGCCTGCACCGGGTGATCGTGGTCAGCGATCCGCTGCACATGGCACGGGCGCTGCGGCTGTGCCAGGAACTGCAGATCGACGCCCTGGCGTCGTCGACCCCGAGCAGCCGTTTCCGCAGCTTCCAGACCCGCTGGCGCTTCCTGCTGCAGGAGTTGTACTTCTTCCATCGCGACTTGGTGGTCCCCGGCGCCTGAACCTGCGGGGTACGGTACGCAACGGCGCATTCCCTGGCGCCGGCCGCTGCCGAGCGCACCCGGATCAATCGCCACCGCAACGGTCGCGTACACGAGGTGATGGCGAGGCCGGCGCGCGGCCCATGCGGGCCGCGCACGTCATGCAGCCGCGCCATGGCCTGCATCTGGCCGGGCGCGATCACGGCCGTGCAAGGGCGCACATCGCGGAGCAGGGCCGCTGTGCGTCTCGGCGGACGAGCAGGGATCCCGGCGGAGATCGAGGGTGAATCCGTCGAACCAGCGGCGATGCCGGGTCGAGGCCGCTGCAGGCGACGACGCTACAGCAGCGCTCCCGTCACGACCTGACGGTCATCGGCGTGCAGGCGCTTCGTTGGATCGCGGTCGTGGCACGCGCGCGGTTCCTGCATGTCTCGGCGTTGCGCGCGCCGACCTGCGGATGCGAGCCCGCGCGCTCACCATGCCGGGTCGACGTACTGGACGACCAGGGCGTTGGCGATGCTCTCGGTTTCAGCGTCGATGATGCCGCTGGTCTTGCGTGGCCTGAAGTGCATCTGGAACGCGGCGACGATGCGTTGCAGTTTTCCGCTCCAACGCCCGTCGACACTCACCTCGTTGTACCCATAACGCTTGAGCGCCCGCTGCAGCGCGAGTACATCGCCGGGCGCATTGGGATCGCGCCCGGCCAGGTAGCGGCGCACGTTCGCCTGGTCCGGCCATGCGCCGATGCCGTGCCGGGCGAGCATTTCCCAGGGGAACAGCGGACCTGGATCGTACTTGCGCAGGGGCGCCACGTCGCTGTGACCGAGCACGTTCTGCGGTGCGATGCCATAGCGGGTGATGAGGTCGTTGAGCAGCGGCACCAGCGCGGCGACTTGCTCCGGCGCGAAGGCGTACCACTGCCGATTGCCGGCCTTGCCCTGTGCAAAGCCGAGATTGACGATCTCCACACCGATGGACGTATCGTTCAGATTGCTGCGGCCATTCCAGGCGCTCACGCCAGCGTGCCACGCCCGTTTCTGTTCGGCCACCAGTTGCAGGACGACCGGCTTTCCATCCACCAGCGCCGGGCGCGCCGGCACCAGGTAATGGGCGCTGACATCCGGGCCTGACAGCACCTTCAGTGAACGGGCGTCATTGAGCGCGGTGTAATGCAGGATGAGGAAACGGACGCGTTCGTTTTGCGCCAGGGAGGGCGTTTGCACCGATACGTCGTAACTGCCGCGGTCCAGGAGTGTCGGGGGCGATGGTGCCGCAGTGGCTGGAGTCTGGGGCGGTGAGCGGACAGACGAGCAGCCAGCGAGCAGCAGCGACAGCGACAGGACCACAGTGCGAGACATGCACACTCCTCCGATTGGTTGCGCAGCGCCGGGTGTGTCGACTGCGAGGGATGTGCAAGCGAGTTTGCCGTCGCATCGGAGGCGCTCCCATGGGGCGGCGCCCAAAACAGGCGCGCACTGCGCGGCCGATGGAGCGCGCCCACGCAGCGCGCGCGCAGCCTTGGTGCCCCCGTGGCAGTGCCGTCCCGAGTCGCGAAAGATCGCGGGCCTGGCGCGCTGTGTCCGACCCCGTTGGCGCTTGCGGCTGCAGAAGGTCCAGTGCCTCCATCGCCGCCGGTGGCTGCCCGCCGCAGGTCTGTGCCGCGCCGTATGATGGGTCTTTCCACGGCCCGAGGGAGGCAGCCATGAGCAACCACGGAGTTCCTGCGCAGGACCAGGCCATCGCCCTGGTGCAGGCCTATTACGCGGCGTTCAACCGCGGCGACTGGGACGGCATGCTGGGCATGCTCACCGACGATGTCGCCCACGATCTCAACCAGGGCGCGCGCGAGACCGGCAAGGAGGTCTTCGCCGCCTTCCTGCAGCGCATGAACGCCAGCTACCGCGAGCAGTTGCACGACATCGTGGTGCTGGCCGCGCAGGACGGCCGCCGCGCCGCCGCCGAGTACGTGGTGCATGGCGAATACCACCACACCGACACCGGCCTGCCGGAGGCGCGCGGCCAGCGCTACGTGCTGCCGGGCGGGGCGTTCTTCGACATCCGCGACGGCAGGATCGCCCGGGTGAGCAACTACTACAACCTGGAAGACTGGATCGCGCAGGTCTCCGCCTGAGCCACGCGCCGGCCTGAGGCCGGCGCGTTCGCGCTGTCGCAAAACTGTCCGCCGGCCGTCATCTGCGGCCGCAGGCGCGGTGACTAAGGTCGCCGCGTCGACCGAGAGGACTGCCGATGCGCGCGCTGCTTCGTTCCCCGGCCGTCGCGGTGGCGCTGCTGGCCTGCACCCTCGCGCTGGCCCTGCTGGGCGCCCGCGGCATCTGGGATGCCGACGAGGGCCGCTACTCCAATGTCGCGCTGAACATGCTGCACAGCGGCGACTGGCTCACGCCCCGCCGCAGCGAGGACGTGGCGCACTGGACCAAGCCGCCGTTGACCTACTGGGCGATCGCCGCCAGCGTCGCCGTGTTCGGGCCGTCGCCCTGGGCGGCGCGGTTGCCGTCGGCGCTGTCCTACCTGCTGTGCGTGCTGCTGGTGTGGCGCCTGGCCGCGCGGCTGTTTCCCGAACGCCCTGAGCTGCCGGCGCAGGCGGCGCTGCTGTACGCGACCATGCTGGCGCCGTTCGGCGCGGCGCAATGGATTTCCACCGACTTCCTGCTCGCCGCCTGCGAGACCCTGGCGGTGTGGGCCTTCGTCGAAGCGCGGGCGCATCCGCCTGGACAGGGCAAGCGCTTGATCGCGGCGATGTGGGCCGGCTTCGCCCTGGCGTTCATGACCAAGGGTCCGCCTGGCCTGCTGCCGCTGCCGGCGCTGCTGCTGTTCAACGCGGTGACGCCGGGGCCGCCGCGGCGCGCGCTGCAGCTCTCCGGCATCGTCCTGTTCGTGGTGCTGGCGCTGCCCTGGTACCTGGCGGTGATCCACGGCCATCCGGGATTGCTGCAGTACTTCGTCGGCGACGAGGTGGTCAAGCGCGTGGCCAGCGACGCGTTCGGGCGCAACGCGCAGTGGTACGGCTGGGCGGTGGCGTATGCGCCGATCCTGGTCCTGGGCACGCTGCCGTGGACGCCGGCGCTGGCGCGCTGGGCCTGGCAATTGCCGCGGCAGCTGCGGCAGTGGTGGCGCGATCCGGCGTTGCGCCTGCAGCAGGCCGCGCCGCTGCTGCTGACCCTGTGGCTGCTGCTGCCGCTGCTGGTGTTGTGCCTATCGCGCTCACGGCTGCCGCTGTACGTGCTGCCGCTGTTCGTGCCGCTGGCATTGCTGGCGGCGTGGCAGCGCGCGCAGGAGGGCCGGGCGCCGTGGCGCTGGCCGTGGCTGCTGGGCTGGTGCGGATTGCTGCTGGCGCTCGAACTGGCCGTGGCGCTGCTGCCCACGCATAAGGATGCCGGCGCCTGGGCGCAGGCGATCGCGCAGCGTGCCGATGCGCCGGTGCGCGAGGTGGTGTTCGTCGAGGACATGGCGCGTTACGGCCTGCGCCTGGAGCTGGGCGCGCAGGTACGCAAGATCCGCCTGGACCCAGTGCGCGACGCGCCGCGTTTCGGTCCCGAATACGACGCCGATCTGCTCACGGTGTTGCGGCAACCGCGCGCCGGGCGGGTGTGGGTGTGCAAGCAGGAGGCCTGGCCGCAGGTCGCCGCGCGCATCGCCGCGCAGGGCGCACAGGCGCAAGCGTTGGGGATGCCCTACCAGGGTCGGGTGCTGTTCCGGGTGCTGCCTGGCTCAGGCGCCGCGGCGGCGGATCGGGATCGCTGACAGCGGCACCGCGGCGATCTCGCCGCCGCCCTCGCGGATCGGCGCGCCCGGCGGCGGCGCCCAGGCG
>NZ_AQOK01000370.1:0-3539 GCF_000364645.1 Xanthomonas sp. SHU 308
CGCCGGCGCGGCGGCTTCGCGCTGCGCCAGCGCCTGCAGCGCCGCGTGCCCTGGGGCGCGTTCGCAGACCGGGTCCAGGGTCGCGGCATCGCCGCTCAGCGCCAGCGCCTGGCAGCGGCAGCCGCCCCAGTCGATCTCGCGCTTCGGGCAGCCCTGGCACACCTCGGGCATCCAGGCGCTGCCGCGGAAGCGCACGAAGGCCTCGCCGTCTTCCCAGATCGCCGCCAGCGGGCGCGCGCGCAGGTTCTCGAAGCGCATGTCCGGCAGGGTTTCGGCGGCGTGGCAGGGCAACACGTCGCCGCGCGGGGAGATGTTGACGAAGCGCTGGCCCCAGCCGCCCATGCAGGCCTTGGGCCGGTGCGCGTAGTAGTCGGGGGTGACGAAGTCGATGTGCAGGCGGTCCTGCAGGCGCAGCCGGGCGGCCTCCACCGCGGCCACGGTGGCGTCGATCTGCGCGCGGCTGGGCATCAGCGCAGCGCGATTGCGCAGGCCCCAGCCGTAGTATTGGGTGTGCGCCACTTCCAGGCGTTCGGCGCCGAGTTCCAGCGCCAGCTCGATCATCGCCGGGACGCGTTCGGCGTTGTGGCGGTGGATCACCGCGTTGATCGTCAGCGGCAGGTCGAGCGCGCGCACCGCCGCGGCAAAGGCGCGCTTCTTGGCCAGGCTGTCGCGGTAGCCGGCGATGCGGTCGGCGCCGGCGGCGTCGGCGTCCTGGACGCTCAGTTGCACGTGTTCCAGCCCGGCCGCGGCCAGGGCGGCCAGCATCGGTGCGCCGCCGGCCACCCCGGAGGTGATCAGATTGCTGTACAGGCCCAGCGCACGCGCATGCGCGACCAACTCGGGCAGGTCCTTGCGCAGCATCGGCTCGCCGCCGGAGAAATGCGCCTGCAGTACGCCCATCGCCGCCGCCTGGTCCAGCGCCGAGCGCCAGCCGGCCGTATCCAGTTCCTCGCGCAGGCCGGCCAGTTCGATCGGGTTGGAGCAATACGGGCAGGCCAGCGGGCAGCGGTGGGTCAGCTCCAGCAGGATCGACAGCGGCGGCGGCACCGGCGTGTTCATGCGCGCAGCAGCCGCTTGGCGTGCAACTGCTGCGCCAGCTCGCGCACGTCGCGTTCGACCTCGGCCGGGTCGGCCTCGAATTCTGCGGCCAGTTCCGTGGCGATCGTCGCCAGGCTGCGGACGCCGTCGCAGCGCGAGACGATGGCGTGGGCGATCTCGTCCAGTTCGATCACCCGCTCCGGTGCCAGCAGCACCCATTGGTCGCGGGCGCGGTCGTGCTGCAGGCGCACGCCGGCGGCGAGCCGCGGTTGGCTGCTCGCGTCCAGCGTGCTCATGCCGCTGCCTGCGCGGTGTCCGGCACGAACGCGTCCGGCCAGGCCACGCCCGGTTGCACGTAGGCGAAGTGCAGCGCATCCAGTTGCGACCACAGCACGCCGCACTTGAAGCGCAGCGCGTCCTGCACCAGGTGCTGCTTCTCCACGGTGTCGGCGTGGCGTTTGACGTAGTCGAGGGCGAAGTCCGAATCGCGCGGCGCCTCGTGCAGGCGATGCTCGAAATACGCCAGCGCCTCGCGCGAGACGAAATCGTAGTGCTGCAGCATGCCGGCGACGCGGTGGCCGATGATGCCGGGCGCGAACAATTCGGTCAGCGACGAGGCGATGGCCTCCAGCAGGCTCTTTTCGCGCACGAAGTGCAGGTAGGCCTGCACCGCGAAGCGGGTGCCGGGCAGCAGGCCGCGGCCGGACTGCACCAGGTCGCGGTCCAGCCCGAGCGCGTCGGTCAGGTGCAGCCAGCGGGCGATGCCGCCTTCGCCATCGGCGCTGCCGTCGTGGTCGACGATGCGCTGGCGCCAGATCCGGCGCAGTGCCGGGTCGTCCATCCGCGCCAGGATCGCCGCGTCCTTGAGCGGGATGCAGCGCTGGTACTCGTAGCGGTTCAGCGCCCAGGCCTGGACCTGGCCGCGGTTCAGGCGCCCGCTGTGCAGCAGGGCGTGGAAGGGGTGCTGGTCGTGGTACAGCCGCGCGCCGATCGCGCGCAGCGCGGCTTCCAGTTGATCGGGGCTCAGCAATGCGCTCACGGGCTTGGTCTCGCAGGTGATGCGGGAAGGCGGGTCACAGCGCGATCTCCATGCCGTCGTGGGCCACGTCCCAGCCGTGCGCGGCGACGGTGGCGCGCTCGGCGGAGCCGGCGTCGAGGATCGGGTTGGTGGTGTTGATGTGGATGAAGACCTTGCGTGCCACGCCCAGGTCGGCGAAGGCATGCAGGGTGCCGGCCTCGCCGTCGATGCTCATGTGGCCCATGCGCTGGCCGGTCTTGGCGCTGATGCCGAGCTGCACCAGCTCGTCGTCGCGCCACAGGGTGCCGTCGAAGAACACCAGTTCGGCGCCGCGCAGGCGCTCGCGCAGGGCGTCGGTCAGCGCCGCGCAGCCGGGGATGTAGTGCAGGCGGTGCGTGCCGTCGTCGATGGTCAGACCCAGCGTCTCCTCGGCCGAGCCGGCCAGGTCGCCGCTGTGGCGGGATTCCATGAACAGCGGCACCTTGCCCGGCACCGCGAATGGTGTGACCTGCAGGCCGAGCAGCGACAGCGGTGTGTCCAGGGCGAACGGATGGCGGTGCACGTAAGCCGGGTGCAGCGCGTCGAACACCGGGTTCTGCGCCAGCAGGTCGAGCACGCGGCTACTCGCGTACAGGTCGAAGCGCTGGCTCTCGCGCATCGACAGCAGCCCGGCGATATGGTCGATCTCGCCGCTGGTCAGCAGCACCGCCTCGATCGGCGAATGGCGCTGGTCGCGCTGCGGCCATAGTGCGGGGGTGGCCAGCACCTGCTGGCGGAAATCGGGTGAGGCGTTGATCAGCAGCCAGCGCTGGCCATCGACGCTGACCGCGATGCTGGCCTGGGTACGGCGTTGGGCACCCGGGTGTTGCTGCCACGCGCGTTGGCTCGCGGGCGTGTGGCAGTTCCACTGCGGATGCCCTCCGCCTGCCGCCGATCCCAAAACGATGAGGTGCATCCGGTCTCCGTTTTTAGCGCCTGGCCGGTCGCGCTTCGGTCGCGGGAAGGGAGGAGTGCGCGGGTCAGAGCTCGCCGGAGGCGTAGCAGTTTATTTCCGCGCCGACGCAGATTTCGCGGATCACAGGCTTGTTCCACTTCTTCATGTGCGTTTCCTCTTCGAGTCGGTCTAGGGACGACGGCAGCGGCGCATGCAGACAGCAGCGGGTCGCCATCGCGTTCGAGCATAGGCGCGGGGATTGGGGCGGTTGTGAAATTCCGGTAAAACCGCTGCAAGTCGCAACCGGATCACAGTGACGCGGCGGTGCGTATCCGCGGGGCGCCCCCGGCGCGCGGCCGGCGCAATTGTGAGAACGCGCACAAGCGCGTTAGTGTAGGCGGCACCGTTTCGTCGACTGCGTCCGTCCTTGAACCACACCGTCCACTCCGGCCTGGAGGCGTTGCTGCAGCGCCCGTCGGCCGCGACCCTGGCGCCCGCCCTGCGCGCGGCGCTGCTGCAGGCCTGGCAGGCACAGGCCGAGCCGCTGCC
>NZ_AQOK01000371.1:0-2813 GCF_000364645.1 Xanthomonas sp. SHU 308
AAGGCCACGTCTGCATCTCGCGCACCGGCTCGCCCCGCTTGCGCGCAGGCCTGTTCATGCCGGCCCTGGTGGCCATGACCCACAACCCGATCATCCGGGCGCTGAAACAGCGACTGAGCGAACGTGGCAAAACCGGCAAGCAGATCGTATGCGCCGCCATGCGCAAGCTCCTGCACCTGGCCTACGGGGTTCTCAAATCGGGCACGGCGTTCGATCCGAAAAGGGGCCTTGCCTGCTAGGGGGTAAGACGGTATCTACAAAAAAAGACGCGTGGTTTCCGCACTGTCGTCCCGCGCTACGCCATCGGCGCAGCGCGGGACGCCGACTCAGCGCGCCGCCGGCGCGTAGCGCAGGGTCAGCGCGTATTCGCGACCCGGCTGGTTGTACCAGTTCACCGTCTGGTAGTCGCGGTCGAACACGTTGCTGGCCTTGGCCTGCAGCGTCCAGTCCGGGGTGAACGCGTACTCCGCGCGCAGGTCGACGGTGCCGTAGCCCGCCAGGCGCACGCGGTTGGCCGCGTCGTCGAAGCGGTGGCCGCTGCCGAACACGCTGACGCCGAGCTTGACCGGGCCGATGCCGCGGTCCACGTCCAGGCGCGCGGTGTTCTGCGCGCGGCGCGCCAGCCAGTTGTCGCGGTTGCCGCCATCGCTGCGGTTGCGCGGGTCGGTATGGCTCAGCTGCGCCGACAGTTCCCAGCCGGCCAGCAGCGCATAGCCGGTCAGTTCGGCGCCGCGGATGCGCGCCTCGTCCACGTTGACCGGCAGGAAGCTGACCGCGTCGTAGGAGATCAGGTCCTTCACCCGGGTCTCGTAGGCGTTGAAGGTCCAGTTCCAGCTGTCGGCATACTGCGCAATGCCGAGGTTGCCGCTCTTGGAGCGCTCCGGCTTCAGTTCCGGATTGCCGGCGAACGGGTAGTACAGGTCGTTGAAGGTCGGTGCCTTGAAGCCGGTGCCGACGCTGGCGGTGAGCTTGAGGCCATGCGCCAGTGCCAGGCCCCAGCCGAGGCTGCCGGTGGTGTGCTCGCCGAACTGTTCGTTGTCGTCGCTACGCACGCTGGCCTGCACCTGCTGCGCGCCGAAGCGGCCCTGGTACTCGGCGAACACGCCGGTGTTGTCGCGGCTGTCGACGTCGAAGGCGGTGCTGCTGGCGACGTGCTCGCGCTGCCAGTCGCTGCCGACGCTGAGCAGATGGCCTTCGGCCAGGGTGATGTCGCCTTGCAGCGCGGCGGTGTCGCGGCGGCTGTCGAAGGTGCTGACGAAGCTGCGGGTGCGTGCGCCCGGCGCACGGTAGTAGCTGTCCGCGTCGTCGACGTTGCGGCCCAGTTGCGCGGCCAAGTGCAGGCGATCGGAGGGCGTCCAGTCGAGCTTGCCGCTGAATACCTGCTGGGTGTTGTCGGCCTCGTTGCCGGCGAACAGGGCATCGCCGTCGTATTCGTTGCGGCTGTCGATGTTCAGCGCCTGGCCTTCGACGCGCAGCGTGTCGGTCAGCGCGTAGCCGCCGCGCGCGCTCAGCGAGACGTTGCGGTAGCCGTCGCGGTCGGGCTGGTCGACGAAGCAGCCGGCGAACAGCGTGGCCGAGCCGTTGCAGGCATTGATGCCGTCGGTCTTCTGGTAGCCGCCCTGCACGGCCAGCCAGCCGCGCTCGCCGCGGTTGCTGAAGCCGGCGCCGGCCTCGCGCAGGCCATGGCTGCCGCCGCCCAGGCTCAGGTTCTGCTGGAAGCCCTGGCCGCCGCGGCGGGTGAAGATCTGGATGACGCCGCCGATCGCGTCGGAGCCGTACAGGCTCGAGCGCGGGCCGCGCACGATCTCGATGCGCTCGATCTGGCTCAGCGGCAGGTCCTGGAACGCAGCCAGGCCGGCGCTGGCCGAGCCGATGCGCACGCCGTCCACCAGCACCAGCACGTGGTCCGACTCGCTGCCGCGCAGGTTCAGCGTGGTCAGCTTGCCCAGGCCGCCCTGGTTGGAGACGCCGATGCCGGCGCGGCCCTGCAGCAGCTGCGCCAGCGACGTGGCCTGGCTGCGCTCGATCTCGGCGCGGTCGATGACCTGCGCCGGCACCACGCTGTCCTCCACCGAGATCTGGGTGCGGGTGGCGGTGACCAGGACCTGGTCGAGGTCGGTGGCGGCATCGGCGGCGTGGGCCAGCGCGGGCAGGGACAGGGCGGACGCGATCGCGACCGAAAGCAGGCGGGACGACATGGGTGACAACTCCGGCGCGCGGGTGCGCGCTGTGACGGCAAGGGAGTCGCGAACGGAAGGTGCAAGCGGACGGCGCCGGACACGGCGCGGCACGCCGCGACGCCCTCCGCATCGCAACCAGTGAACTGCAAGGCCGGTCTCCGGGCTGGCGATCGGGGAGGCGGACCTCCCGGCTGCGACGCCTTCCCATGCCCAGGGCACAGTGGCGCAGGTCGTCAGCGCGGATCGCTTACCGTTGCGGGGGCAGCGCCGGCCTTGTCGCAAGACGCACCGGCTTCCCGTTTCAACCCGCTGGCCGGAGCCGGCGGGTCACCTTGAAGCGGCGCGATTGTACGCGATCGCCGCTGGCTGCGCGGCTCAGTCGGCGTGAGTGCCGTGGCCGTCGTCGTCGCCGTGCCGGTCGCCCATCGGCGTGTCGTGCGTGTCCTGCGCGTAGGCGCCGTCGGCAGCGTCGTCGCCGTGCGTGTCGTCGCGGTCGAAGTGGGTGGTCGCCACCGGCCCGGCGACCGGCAGGCCGCGCTGCGCCGGCAGCGCCGCCGTCGCGATCTCCAGTTCGCCCAGCAACTGCGCGCGGCGTGCTTCGGACAGTTCCTGCCAGTGGCAGCCGCTGGGCGC
>NZ_AQOK01000372.1:0-3109 GCF_000364645.1 Xanthomonas sp. SHU 308
CGAATACAGCAGGTTGAGGCTGGGCTTGAAGCCGGCGCGCTTGACCTTGACGAAGGCGCCGATCGCGCCGGCCGCCTCCAGGTCCTGTTGCGTGCGCACGCCGACCTGGCGCAGCCAGGCCGCGCTCTTGGGGCCGATGTTGCGCAGCTTGGTGGTACTCATCGCAGGCTGTCGACGAAGACCTGGGCGATCGCTTCCAGGCCGCGCTGGTCGTCGGCGTCGAAGCGGGCGAGGTCGGGGCTGTCCAGGTCGAACACGCCGACCAGCGCACTGTCGCGCAGCAGCGGCACCACCAGTTCCGACCGCGAGGCCGCATCGCAGGCGATGTGCCCGGGAAACGCCTCCACGTCGTCGATGCGCTGGGTCTGGCCGCTGCTGGCGGCCGCGCCGCACACGCCCTTGTGCAGCGGAATGCGCACGCACGCGGGCAGGCCCTGGAACGGGCCGACCACCAGTTCCTTGCCGTCGTAGAAGTAGAAACCGACCCAGTTCAGCCGCGGCAGCGCGTGGTACACCAGCGCTGCCAGGTTGGCGGCATTGGCGATGCGGTCGGGCTCCCCGGCGACCAGGGCACGGGCCTGGTCGAGCAACTGGGCGTACTGTTCCGGCTTGCTGCCGGTGAGCGAGGACGAGGCGAACATCGCGCGAGTCTAGCAGCGCACTGCGTCCGCAGGCACCGCGGCGGCTGACGCGCGCGACGCACCCGGCTATCCTGCGCGCCGCCGCGCGTCCCGCCGGCCAACCGACAGGGTTTCGCATGGCTGTTCCCGCCTTCTACGTCACCGGCACCGATACCGGCATCGGCAAGACCATCGCCAGCACCGCGCTGCTGCACGCCCTGCGCGCACGCGGCCAGCGCGCGGTGGGCATGAAGCCGGTGGCCAGCGGCTGCACGCGCGAGGCCGACGGCTGGCGCAACGAGGACGCGCTGGCGCTGCAGGAGGCCAGCACGCCACGCCCGCGCTATGACGATCTCAATCCCTACGCGCTGCCGTTGCCGCTGGCGCCGGAACTGGCCGCCGCCGATGCCGGCGTGCAACTGGAGCTGGCGCCGATCGCGGCCGCGTTCGACCGCCTGCGCGCGCAGGCCGACGTGGTGGTGGTGGAAGGCGTCGGCGGCTGGGCGGCGCCGCTGTCGGCGACGCTGGACCAGGCCGATCTGGCGCGCGCGCTGCGGCTGCCGGTGGTGCTGGTGGTCGGCCTGCGCCTGGGCTGCCTCAACCATGCGCGGCTCAGCGCTGCGGCGATCGCCGCCGACGGCCTGCAGTGCATCGGCTGGATCGGCAACGAGATCGACCCGGCGATGGAGCGCATCGACGACAACATGGCGATGCTGCGCGCGCGGTTGCCGATGCCGTGCTGGGGGCGCCTGCCGTACCGGCCGCAACCGCAGGCCGAGAAGTTGGCGGCGCAGTTGCAGCCGTGGGCGGGCATGTCGCCCGGCTGAGCAACTGCCGGTGGCACTGCGCTGCCGGCTTTTGTGGGAGGGACTTCAGTCCCGACGCCTGACCGATGCCGCGTCGGGGCTGAAGCCCCTCCCACAAGATCAGGACGTCCAGGATCCGCAAGATGGGCTGATCCCGAATGCCGGGTTTCACTCCCGAAGCAAGCGCATGGAGAAGCCCGGTCGAAGAGGCGATCTACCGGCTCCTGGCAAAGCACCGGAGCTGAAGCCTCTCTCATGAGGAAAGACAGGAACGCCAAGACGCACGCGATCAACCAATCCCGAATCCCCACTCCCGAATCCCGCCCATAAAAAAGGCCCGGTAGAGGGAGGGATCTACCGGGCCTTGGGTTGCACGGGGGGAGGGACCCATGCAGACCGAGCGTGCGTCGGGCGGCGAACCGCAGCGACGTCGAAAACTAGTGTTACTTGGCGGCGGGCTTGGCCTTCGGCGCGGCCTGTTCGGTCGCCGCTTCGAACTGGTGCTTGGCAAGCTGGCCGATGGCTTCGGAGGCCTTCAGGCCCAGGCCGAACACTTCCTGGTTGGCCGTGGCCAGCCGCTCGAAGTTGTCGCGGGCGATCTGCAGGCCCTTCGGCCACAGCGCCTGCACGGTGCCCAGATCGCGCGCCTCGGTCAGTTCGCCGAGGAAGCCGGTGGTGGCCGACACGTTCTTCTCGAAGGTCTTCAACTGCACGCCGAACACGCTCTCGGCGCTCTCCAGCGCCAGGCGGTTGGCACGCGCCGCGGCGGCGGCGAACTGCTGGGTGTAGCTGCTGAACTGATCGTTGAATTGAGCGGACATCATGCAACTCCGTTGGAATGCCGACTGCTGTTGCAGTGCAACATACGCTGATTCTGCTGCGATGCAACAAAATTTTCTGAAGCCGCTCAGGATTCGTTCAAACTGCTTTTCTGATCAATTACTTGGCGCAATTCCGCCAGCCCTTGCCGGACGCCTCTGCGGGCCTGGAAAGCGCCAGATGCGCGCAACGACGCAAGGCGGGCAGCCCGCAAACCCTCAGCCGGCGCGGTGCCGCCCTTACGATTCCCGAATCCCCATTCCCCATTCCCGGCCTTCTTCAACCCGGCCCGCGATAGCGACAGCCGGAGGTGCAGGTCTCGTGCACCACCACTTCGCTCAGCAGCGGCAACGCCGGCTTGAGCCGGTCCCAGATCCACACCGCCAGACGCTCGCTGGTGGGATTGTCCAGGCCCTCGATGTCGTTGAGGTAATGGTGGTCGAGCTGGTCGTAGAGCGGGCGGAACGCCGCCTTGATGTCGCCGAAATCCATCACCCAGCCGCTCTCGGCGCCAGGCTCGCCGCTGACGTGCAGCTCGATGCGGAACGAGTGCCCGTGCAGGCGCGCGCACTTGTGGCCGGGCGGCACGTTGGGCAGGCGGTGCGCGGCTTCGAGGGTGAAGACTTTGAAGATATCCATGGGCGGCATTGTACGGTCAGGGGGCGGAGCGGCATGGCGCGATGCGGGGCGCGCGAAACGGAAGACAGTGGCGTGCCGCAGGGGGCGGCGACAGACTCACGATGTCCGGGTGGAGCGGACAAAAAAGGCCGCCCCGAAGGGCGGCCCGAGTGCGTGCGCAGCGCGTGGCCGCGGACGGATCAGCGCGGCGCGGCGGGGCGGTTGCCGCCGCCGTTGCCGTGGCGG
>NZ_AQOK01000373.1:0-5360 GCF_000364645.1 Xanthomonas sp. SHU 308
AATTCCACTGAACAACGTGGTGGGTTTACACAGCTAGCGCAGCGGTCGCGCTGTGGAAGACAGCCTGCGCAGCGCGTCCAGCTTGCCTTGGTAGCGCGGTTGCGTGGCCGGATCGGCGTGGGCCATGGCCTCGCGCAGCGCCGCGGTGGCGCGGCGGGTGTCGCCGCTGTGCAGGTAGGCGCGGGCCAGGGCGAAATACAGCAGGTGGGCGCCGTCGTACAGGTGCAGCGCGTGACGGTAATAGGCAATGGCCGCGGCGTAGTCCTGGCGCCGTTCCGCCTCGTTGCCGAGCAGGTATTGCTGGAATGGGTCGCGTTGGCGCACCTGTTCCATCTGCCGCTGCAGGGCGGCCTCCCCCGTGCCGTCGCCCAGGCGTCGGGCCAGGCCCACGGCGTTGGACAGCGCCGGCAGGTGTTCCGGATCGATCTCCAGCGCCTTGGCGTAGTCGCGTGCGGCGGCGGTGCTGTCGCCATCGCGCATCGCCAGCACGCCCTGGTTGTTCCAGGCCCCGGCGAAGCGTGGGTCCATCTGCAGGGCCATCGCCAGATGCGCGCGGGCGCCGTCGAGATCGCCGTCGACCATCAGCTCGGCGCCGCGGTTGTTGTAGTAGTGGGCGAGGGCGCGGCGATCGGAGATGGGCTGCGGCCCGCGCCGGTCCATCAGCACGCTGCGGTCCAGGTCGATGCTGCCGCGGCCGCTGTCCACGCGCACGCCGGCGTTGACGTGGCCGACGTTGTACAGCGCATTGCCGTCTTCGTACCAACTCAGCACGCGGCGTACTTCCTGGACCTGCGCCTGCAGCCCGACGTCGCGCGCCATCGCCACGAACAGCAGGGTGAAGGACAGGCAGTTGACATGGCGCGTGGCGTAGCTCTCGGCGACGCTGTGGGTGGCCTTGGGGTCGTACTGCAGGTCCAGGCCGTTGGCATCGAAGGCCAGCGCCACCAGTTGCTGCAGGCGGTGTTCGGCATCGGCGCCGCGGTCGATGCGCTGCTGCAGCAGCGTATGCAGCGCCGGTGGCAGCTGCATGATCTGCTCAGGAGTCGGAACGACGGTTGCCGCGGTAGTCGTCGCCGCAACCGGCGGTGCCGCCTCTCTCTGGACGGCCGCTGCCGTGTGCAAGGAAGGCAGCGAAGGTGTGGGCGGCGACGGGGCGGCCGTGGCGGCGGCGAGCAGGGCGAACGCGGTCCAGGCGAACATGACGCACCTCGCGGTGCCCTGCAGTGGCGAGGGCTCGCCTGCACTATAGGCCCTCGCCGGCGAGACAGGACGGTCATCGTGGCGGTGCCGACGAGCGGTCTCCGGCCGACGCGATCGATGGCGGCGGTCATCCACAGCCGCTGTGGACGAACGTGGGGCAACCGTGTGGATAAGTCGCTGCCACCCAGGCGCCACAATGCACGCAGACAGGATGGTGAAAACTTCGCCACATGTCTGACTGCGCAGTGCGGCCATGAACGCGTGTTCACCACGGGCAATGCGGCGTGACGAGCGAGCGCCGATGGCTCACGTGCGCTTTATGCCGCTCTGCCCAGCATTGCCAACACCACGCAACGCGGCAATCCTCTCGACCGCGCCGTGCGATATCCAGGTTCACCCCCGTGTGCCCGTTGCGCGATATCGCTGGCCTCGCCACAGGAGTTTCCCATGAGCATCCAGAGCAAGACCACGCACACCCTCAACGACCTCATCGCCATTTCCCGCGACGGCAAGGACTTCTACGAAGAAGCCGCGCAGAAGGTGGGCGACGCCGAGCTGTCCGCGCTGTTCCTGCGCATCGCCGGCGTCAAGTCGGACATCGTCAGCAGCCTGAGCGCGGTGGTGCAGTCGGTCGGCGGCAAGCCGGAAGAACACGGCACCATGGTCGGCAGCATGCAGCAGATGTACGGCAAGGTCCGCGCCGCGCTGGGCGACACCAAGTACGGCTACGTCGCCGAGCTGGAAGAGTCCGAAGATCGCCTGCTGAAGGCCTTCAACGAGACCATCGCCGACGCCGACACCCCGGTGGCCGCGCGCGACGCCGCCACCCGTCTGCTGCCGGAAGTGCGCGCCTGCCACGACGTGATGCGCACCCGCAAGCACGCGATGAAGAACGCGGCGTAAGCGCCACCCGCCGCCGGCCCGGCGCGCTGCATCGCGGCGTTGTCCGGGTCGGCGTGCCGATGGTCTGCAGCGGGACGGTGCGCTTGCTACCATGCGTGCTCGACCGCTGCCCGACCTGATTGCGGCGTTTGCCGCTTCCGCCCATGTCTCCCGATGCTGCGCCTGCCGGCGCCCAGTTTTCGCTCGGTTTCGATGCGCCTGCCGCACGCGAAAGCCTGTTCTTTGCGTTGTTGCCCGACACGCAAACCGCGCAAGCGGCGCACAGCCTTGGCCAGCAACTGTGCCAGGCGCATGGTCTGCACGGGCGTGCGCTGCCGCCGGAGCGGCTGCATGTCACCTTGCACTATCTGGGCGAATACGCCGGGATCCCGCCGCGGCTTCTGCAACAGGCCTGCGCCGCCGGGCAGGCGCTTGCGGCCTCGCCCTTTCAACTTGCATTCGACCAGGCGGTGACCTTCGACAGCCGCGCGCGCAGCCGGCCGCTGGTACTGCGCGGCGATGCCGAGCCCGCGCCGTTGCTGGCGTTGCGTCAGGCGCTGCAGCAGCAGTTGGCCCGACACGGCGTGGCGCCGCGCGCCGACGGCGCGTATCTGCCGCACATGACCCTGGCCTATGTCGATCAGGCGTTGGCGCCGCAGCAGGTGCCGGCGCTGCATTGGCGGGCGACGTCGCTGAGCCTGATCCGCAGCGTACAGGGCCAGGGCCGTTACCTGCACGAAGCCAGCTGGCCGTTGCGCGCCGACGCCCCTGCGCAGCGCGACGCATGAACGCGGTGCCGCTGACCCTGCCCGAGGCGCAATGGGCGCAGCTGCGGGCGGCCTACGCCGAACCGCCGCGGGCGTATCACCATTTCGGCCACGTCGAGGCGGTGCTGGCGCACTATGCCGAGGTCGCCGCCGACACCGGCTGGCGGCAGCCACGCGAGGTCTACCTGGCCGTGCTCTATCACGATGCGGTCTATCGCGCCGGCCGCGGCGACAACGAAGCGCAGTCGGCGCGCCTGGCCGAGGCGGCGATCGCGCAATGGCTGCCGCACGCCGGGGTGGAGGCGGCGCGGGTGGCGGCACTGATCGAACTGACCGCGCGCCACGGGCAACTGACCGTCGACTCGGTGGATGCGGACGCCGCGCTGTTCCTGGATTGCGACATGGCCATCCTCGGCGCCGCGCCGGAGGCCTTCGCCGCTTACGACCGCGCCATCGCCGAGGAGTACCGCGGCGTGGTGCCGGGCTGGTTGTACCGGCGCAAGCGCCGCGCGTTCCTGCGCACCGTGCTGGCGCAGCCGCGCATCTTTCTCAGCGAGCGCTTCCATGCGCGCTACGACGCGGCCGCGCGCGCCAACCTGCGTCACGCCATCGGCTGAGGGGACGCGGACCGCGGCCTGCGCCGCCTTCTTCTACACTGCCGCGCCGGTCTGCCCCGGCCGCCGCCACGGAGCCCCATGTCCGACCCTGCCGCCAATGCCGATCCCCGCCCGCAGGCGCCGCTGCCGCCGGGCCCCAGCGACTGCTGCGACAGCGGCTGCCCGCTGTGCGTCTACGACCTCTACCACGAGGAACTGGAGCGCTACCGGCAGGCGCTGGCCGCCTGGCGGCTGCGCCATCCCGGCGCCGACGCGGACGCCTGACAGGCCTGCCGGTGCAGGCGCTGGCGCAGGTCCGGCGTACCTGGCATGAACCAGGGAGCGCGCCGCGCTTCGCGCCGTCGCCGTTCGGGATTATCTTTACACGCCTTTTCAGGATTGCCGGATGATGCAGAAGCGTGGCGGTTGGATGTGGGGATGTGCATTGGGCGGACTGCTCGCGGCCGGCGTCGCCGGCGCAGCACCGGGCGCTGCGGCCACCGCCGCGCCGCATGCCGGCGCACCGGCCGCGGCGCCGGAAAAGCTCAGCCACGGCCGCTTCGAGCAGGTGCCGGTGCTGTTGCCGAAGGGCAACGCGCAGCGCGTGGTGCTGTGGTTCGCCGGCGGCAAGCACGCCGACGCCGAGCGCATGCGCCAGATCGAGGCGCTGCGCGACGACGGCGCCATGGTCGCGGTGATCGACAGTGCGCACCTGCAGGCGGTGCTGGCCAAGATCGACGGCACCTGCGGCTTCTCCGCCGGCGACGTGGAGAATTTCTCGCGCTACGTGCAGGCCTATTTCCACGTGCCGACCTACCACCTGCCGTTGCTGGTGGGCGATGGCGACGGCGCCGCGCTGGCCTATGCGGTCGCGGCGCAGGCGCCCAAGCATCTGCTGGCGGGCCTGCTGACCGAGGATTTCTGCCCGGTGCAGGTGCTCGACGACCAGATCTGCGGCGCCGGCATCACCGCGCCGGCGCGTGCGTTGCAGGCGACTGCGCTGCCGGTGCCGTGGCTGGCGGCGCTCGATGCCAAGACCCGCCGCGACCGTTGCACCCAGCAGAGCGACGCGTTCCTGCAGAAGGTGGCGCAGGCGCGGCAGTTCCGCCGCAGCGCCAGCGGCGATGCGCTGCCGGGGCTGCGTGCGGCGGTGCGTTCGCTGGGCGACCGGCCCGGCGTCAGCCTGCCGCCGACCCCGGCCGACCTGGCCGGGTTGCCGGTGGTCGAAGTGCCTGCCGCCGCGGGCGCGGGCGATGCCGACAACGGCAACGTGTTCGCGATCTTCGTCTCCGGCGACGGCGGCTGGGCCGGACTCGACCAGCAGGTCGCCGGCGCCCTGGCCAAGGCCGGCGTCCCGGTGGTGGGCGTGGATTCGCTGCGCTACTTCTGGAGCGAGCGCACGCCGCAGGGCTTCGCCACCGACCTGGACCGCATCTACCGCCACTACAGCCACCTGTGGCAACGCGGGCGGGTGGTGCTGATCGGCTTCTCGCAGGGCGCCGACGTGCTGCCGGCGGCCTACAACCAGTTGCCGGAAGCGATGCGCGACCAGGTGCAGCTCACCGCCTTGCTGTCGGTCGGCAAGACCGCCGACTACGAGTTCCACGTGTCCAACTGGATCAGCTCCGGCGACGACGGCCTGCCGATCGCCCCGGAAGTGGCGAAGATGCCGCCGGCGCAGACCCTGTGCATCTACGGCGAGGACGACGACGACGCGCTGTGCCCGGACCTGCCCAAGGGCGCGGTGCAACTGGTCAAGCTGCCCGGCGACCATCATTTCCAGGGCGATTACGCCACGCTGGCCAAGCAGATTCTGCAGCGGATTCAGTAGACGCCGGGATTGGGGAGTCGGGATTGGGGATTGGTGGGCTGGTCGTGGGTGCGGGCTTGCGCGCTCGCGTCGTCGGCCGCCGGG
>NZ_AQOK01000374.1:0-1701 GCF_000364645.1 Xanthomonas sp. SHU 308
GCGAAGCCTCGCAATGCCCAGGTAAACGCGGGGTAGCCAGGCCAATCCCCAATCCCGACTCCCCAATCCCGGCCTCACTCCGGCTTGCGTGGATCCAGCGAGATCAGTCGGGTCACGTCCAGCAGGGCGGCGGGCAGGTGCATGCCGCCGGGGGCGGCGAGGTAGCGGGTGCGCCAGGCGGGGGCGAACTTGGACTTGAAGCGGCGCAGGCCGGTGAAGCCGTAGAAGCGTTCGCCGTGGCGCACGATCAGGTTGCCGAAGCGGTTCCAGCGGCCGGCCAGGCGGTGCTGGGCCAGGCCCGACAGCGGCGCCATGCCCAGCGAGAAGCGCTTGTAGCCCTGGTCGCGGCCCCACAGGAACAGCTCGATGAACAGGAAGTCCATCGTGCCCTTCGGCGCATCGGCGATGTGCCGCATCAGGTCCACCGACAGCTCGTGGCCGGCCGGGGCCTGCCACAGGTTGGCGAAGGCCACGACCTTGCCCTCGAACTCCACCACCGCGATCGGGAAGCGGCGCAGGTAGGCGGGATCGAAGCTGCCCAGCGAGAAGCCCTTCTCGGCGCCGGCCTTGTCTTCCAGCCACTGCTGCGAGACCTCGGCCAGCACCGGCATCAGCGCGTCCACCGCGTCGGTCTCGACGATGCGGAAGCTCAGCCCGCTGCGCTTGCCGCGATTCCAGGCCTGGCGCAGGTCGGCGCGGTCGCGGCCTTCCAGGTGGAAGCCCTCCAGCGACACCATCGCCTCCTCGCCGAGCTTGACCAGGGTCAGGCCCAGGTCCAGGTAGGTCTGCCAGTGCTGCTCGCCGACCTGGTAGAACACCGGGCGCAGGCCCATGCGGTCGGCTTCCTCGCGGAAGCGCCAGATCAGCGCGCGGGCCACCTCCGGCGCGCCGACCGGGTCGCCCATCGCCACCAGCGAGCCGCCGTAGCGCTGCATCATCACGAAGCCGGGGCCGTCCTCGGCCTGCAGCAGCGCCTTGTCGCCGGTCAGCACCAGGCAGGCCTGGGTGTCGGTGGCCTCGGCCAGCACCGGCGCCAACGCGTCCAGTTGCGCGCCATCGGCCGGCGGCAACGGCGAGCGCGTGCTGTGCAGCAGCCGCGCCAGCCCGAACACCACCACCGCCACACTGACCAGCAGCACCGCGCGCAGCGCGCGTGGGGCGTTGGCCGAGGTGGCGAATTCCCACCACAGCTCGTTCTGGTATTCGACGTGACTGTAGACGAAGAACAGCAGCCAGATCGTGGCGATCAGCACCAGGCCGAGGTTGCGCAGCCACGGCCACGACCAGGCCTCGTCGAGCAGCGCGCCCTCGCGGTAGAACTCGCGGCGCGCGCCCCACAGGCCGACCGCCACCACCAGCGAGGACAGCGCCACCGAGACGTGGCCGCCGCGCAGCCAGGCCGGCAGCGGCAGCAGCACGCAGATGCCGATCGCCAGCACCCAGGCGGCATGGCTGCGCCGCTGCAGGCCCTGGCCGATCAGCAGCAGCACCACGCCGCCGAGGCTGGCCAGCAGGTGCGAGGTTTCCATGATCGACAGCGGCGCCATGTCCTGGCGGCGCTTGGGCGTGGGCAGGGTGCCGTCGATGACCAGCGCCGCGCCGACCGCGAACACCGCCAGGGCGATGATCTGCGGCAGCCACGGGCGCAGCGTGCGCCAGGCCACGCGCACGCCGCCGGCACTGGCGGCCAGCGGCCGGCGC
>NZ_AQOK01000375.1:0-2159 GCF_000364645.1 Xanthomonas sp. SHU 308
TAACTCGCCGCAAGGCGAAAGCTTTGCTCTTGCACTTGTTGTCACCATGGCTGACGCTCCCACAGAAAAACACGAAGACGGGGCATGCAGCGCACTGAGCGCATAATCAGCGGATGATCATCGACTCGTTGCTGGACACCGACCTCTACAAGTTCACCATGATGCAGGCGGTGCTGCATCAGCATCCCGGCGCGCAGGTGGAATACCGCTTCAAGTGCCGCACCCCGGGCATCGACCTGGCGCAGTACCTGCCGCAGATCTCCGAAGAGATCGACGCGCTGTGCGCGCTGCGCTTCCGCGAGGACGAGCTGGACTACCTGCGCGCGATGCGCTTCATCAAGCCGGACTTCGTCGATTTCCTGGCGCTGTTCCACCTGGACCGCAAGTACCTGCAACTGCAGGCCTCGGCCAGCGTGCCCGGAGAGATCGAGCTGCATATCCGTGGGCCGTGGCTGCACACCATCCTGTTCGAGGTGCCGCTGCTGGCGATCGTCAACGAGGTGTGGTTCCGCAACGCCGGTGGCGCCGACCATGCCGAAGGCCTGCGCCGCCTGCAGGCCAAGATCGCGCTGCTGCGCGACACCCCGGGCTACGACAACTGCGCCATCGCCGACTACGGCACCCGCCGCCGTTATTCGCGCGCCTGGCATGGCGAACTGCTGCCGGTGCTGCAGCAGACCCTCGGCAAGCAGTTCGTCGGCACGAGCAACGTGTATTTCGCCCGCCGTTACGGGCTGACCCCGCTGGGCACGATGGCGCACGAATACCTGCAGGCGTTCCAGGCGCTGGGGCCGCGGCTGCGCGATTCGCAGGCGGCGGCGCTGGAATCGTGGGCGCGCGAGTACCGCGGCGATCTCGGCATCGCGCTGTCGGACGTGGTCGGCCTGGATGCGTTCCTGCGCGATTTCGACCTGTACTTCTGCAAGCTGTTCGACGGCATGCGCCACGATTCCGGCGATCCGTTCGAATGGGGCGAGCGGGTGCTGGCGCATCTGCAGCGGCATCGGGTGGATCCGCGCAGCAAGATCCTGGTGTTCAGCGATGGCCTGGACATCGACAAGGTGATGCGGCTGTACGCGCATTTCCGCGATCGCTGCATGCTGGCGTTCGGCGTCGGCACGCACCTGACCAACGATCTGGGCCTGGTGCCGCTGCAGATCGTGATCAAGATGGTCCGCTGCAACGGCCAGCCGGTGGCCAAGCTCAGCGACTCGCCCGGCAAGACCCTGTGCGACGATCCGGCCTATCTGGCCTACCTGCGGCAGGTGTTCCAGGTGCCGGCCGAGGAGCGGCACTGAGCCTGGGCGGCCCTGCCGGTGCCGACCCAGCGCCGGTCCCGGAGCGGGCGGGCAGGGGTCGCAGTTCGGCGCATCAGGGCTTTGCGGTGAAGAAAGAGTGAGATACACTGCGTCACAAAGTGAGAACTGTGTCGCATTAGTGACGGCCGGCGACGGTCGGCCCGGGGCGCCACACCCGCTACGCCGTTGTCGTTCCGTCCCTGCCCAGAGACTTCCTCGATGAGCGCTCACGCGTTGCAGACCCATTACCGCACCCATGCCTGTTCGCGGCAGTGGCGCGGCTTTCTGCGCGCGCTCGCCGAGGAGTTCGCCGCGGAGCTGGGCGCCGAGGACCTGGCCCTGCTGATGGCGCGCATCGGCCGCCGCTTCGCCGCCGAACACCAGGTCGGCGCCTGCACCACCCTGCAGGAGCTGGAGGACGCGGTGAACCGCGTCTGGGACCGGCTGGAGTGGGGCTATGCGCGCTTCGAGGAGCACGCCGACCGCGTCGAGCTGCTGCATGCCGGCTCGCCGCTGCACATCGGCCTGGCCGGGCAGGCCGGCGGTGCCGACGGCTTCCTGGAAGGGGTGTATCAGGCATGGTTCATGCAGGTGGGGATGTCGGCCGGCCTGGGCGTGCGTGCGTTGTCGTCCGGACACGAAGACCTGCGCCGCTTCGTGCTGGCCAGGGCCGGCTGAGCGCGGCGGTAGCGACCGACTATTTTCAGATCGTCATGAGGGGCGTCATGTCCAAGAAGTCCAAGCAAACGGGTGCCGAAACCGGCGACGACGTCTCCAGCCTGTTCGCCAAGCTCGGCAGCAGTGGCGCCACCGCCTACCAGGATTTTTCCGCCGACCGGCTCAGCGCCGCGGAGCCGGCCA
>NZ_AQOK01000376.1:0-617 GCF_000364645.1 Xanthomonas sp. SHU 308
GTGATGTCGCCCTGGGTCGTGCTCAGGCTGGCGTTGCCGCCCACCGACAGTTGCGTGCCGGTGATGGTGTCGGTCTGGCCGTTGCCGTTGCCCTTCTGGTTGTAGTTGCCGAACGGCAGGCCCGCCGCATTGTTGAAGCTCCAGCCCTTGCCGCGGCTGTCGTTGCCGCTGGACTCGGTGGTATGCGCCACGCCCAGGTCGATGTTCTGGCTCGCCAGCAACAGCGCGTTGCCCTCGGCCGACAGTTGCGTGCCCTGGCTGGTGATCGAGCCGTCGCTGGCGAGCAGGGTCAGGTTGCCGCCGGCGCTGACCTGGCTCACCCGCGCGGTGCTGGTGCTGTCGTTCTGGTTGGCGTTGGAGCGGTGCGAACCGGCCTGGATCACCACCGGCGTCAGCGCGGCCGCGGTGCCGGCCGTATCGCCCTCGGCGCGCCGGCTGAGCTTGCCCATGGTCGAGCCGCTGTCGGGCATGTTGCTGGTCGCCGAATCGCGTGCGCTGCGATACGCCGCGGCCGGGTCGTAGGTCACGCCGATAGAGAAGCCGCTGGACTTGCTCGACTGATTGGACTGGTTGTCCACCGTGTCCTGTGCCGCGAGCAGCGCGATGTCCTTGGCCGC
>NZ_AQOK01000377.1:0-1616 GCF_000364645.1 Xanthomonas sp. SHU 308
CCCCGCCAGCCTGCGCGCGCACATGCCGACCGACCAGGCGATCAAGACACCAGTGGAGGTGTCCTTCGGTGCCCTGGCGCAATCGCAGCAACGCCAAGCCAGCGTGCAGGCCGAGTTGGGCGGCGAGCAACAGCTCGACGCGCAGGTGCGTCAAGCACAAGGCAGAGGCATGGGCTGACACGTCACACGCCGATGGCGTCGCGACGTTGGACCCTGCAGTCTCACCACACCTTGGAGAACGTTCCGATGCACGCCTACGACATCGAACCCGGAGATTGGCACGACGGCGCGCCCGCTCCCGACAGCGACGGCTGGTGCTTCGGCCTGCCGCCGGGCATCGCCGCGGCGCAATGGCCGCTGGATCCGTGGAGCGGCTATCCGATGCAGCACGGCTTCACCCTGCGGCTGCCACCGGACTACCGCGTGCACGGCCCGGACATCGTCGCGGTGTCGTTCTTCGCCACCGCGCCGGACCATAACGACGGCGGCCCGGCCGGAACAGTGGACGGGATGCACGACGCGATCGCCACGCCCGCGCAGGCGCTGGCCGACCCGGCGCTGCAACCGTTCCGCGAACGCGCGCTGCAGGCCCACCCGCGGCTGCGGCGCATGCAGGACCTGCTGGACTGCGCCTATGCGCTGATCCTGCTGCGGCAGGAAGAGGTGGATGGCGCGCCATGCCGGCCGCCGCCGCTGGTGGACAGCCCGTTGCTGCAGCGGACGCCGCCGCCGGAATGGCTGCAGGTCGGAAGCGCGACAGTATGCGAAGCGTGGGACGCGCGCAGCGTGCCGCTGCCGCAGGCGCCGGACCGTTTCGCCCTGCATCGTCCGCTGCGGCTGCGCCTGCGCGAGCACGATCCCAATGCCGGGGTACCGCCGCGCGAGACGTTCGGCGACGCGCCCGATCCCGGCGGCTATCAGCCGTTCTACTACTGGCAGGACGGCGTGGTCAGCCGCGAGCACTACCGCGAACACGACTGGGCCGCCGGCCACGCCATCAACCACCTCGGCGGCACCATGCGCCCGATACAGGGCATCCCGGACTTCAGCCCGTACTACATCGAGTTCGACGAGGCCTTCGGCGGCTACAACTTCGGCGGCGGCATCGCGCAACTGGACATCCAGGACCTGCGATTGGACTGGGCCTGCGGCTGAGGTCGCCGAGGTGGGCGACGCTTGCGCGGCGGCGCGCTCACGGCCCCGCTGCGCAGCCCCCGCCCTGTTCCGCGCACACCTTCATGGCGCGTTGCAGTTCGGCCTCGCTCAGCTGTGGAGGTGGCCGCGCGACGGCAGCCTGGACCTGGTCGGGGCCGCCGGTCAGCGCGTGCAGGCCCTTGGCCGCCTTGCCGGCCAGGTAGTAGACACCGAGCGCGATGTAGCCGCCGCTCTGGCTGACCTGCTCCACCGAGGGCGGCGGCCGCCAGTCCTTGTCGAAGCGGTTGGGTGGCGGCGACACCGGATTCTTGAAGCGATACAGGTCCAGCGGCTCGCCCTCGTCCGGCGGCAGCGCGCGCACTTCGCCCAGGGTCTGGATGTCGGGCTGCGCGGCGGCATCGGATGTGGACGGCGGTGCGACCGAGGGCGGCGGCGGCGCAGCGGCCGGTGCGGCGGGCGCG
>NZ_AQOK01000378.1:0-582 GCF_000364645.1 Xanthomonas sp. SHU 308
CGCGCGCGCCAGCCAACTGCCGGCGGCGGCGAAATCCGAGGCCGCCGCGGCCGTCTCGGCGCGACGGATCAGCGCGCTTTCCACCGCCGCCACGCCCTGCCGCGCGCGCGCATCGTCCGCATCCAGCAGCAACGCCTCGCGGAAATTGGCCAGGGCGCCGTTGCCGTCCTCGCCCAGGCGGCCGCCGCGCAGGTCGTCCTCGCCGGCGCGGTTGTAGGCCAGCACCCGCGAGGCGGTCTCCACCCGCTGCTGCAGGCGCCGCACCGCCGGGTCATCGGCATCCAGCCACAGCGCCACCATCGCGATGCGCGCGGCCTGCTCGAGCGTGCGTTCGGAAAGATCCGGATCGCCCAGCGCCTGCGCGCCGAGTTGCAACAGGCGCCGCCGCGCCTTGCGCAGGCCGTCCTGGGCAACGCGATCGTTCGGCGCCAGGCTGCGGATCGCCAGGTACAGCGGAATCGCCGACTGCGCATCCTCGAACAGGCGATCCTCGGCCAGCGCGCGCGCCGCCTGGCGCCGCGCCTGCGGCAGGCCGCTGCGCGTCAGGGTCGGCAACGGCGGCTGCCAGCGCGCCACGGTCTC
>NZ_AQOK01000379.1:0-5672 GCF_000364645.1 Xanthomonas sp. SHU 308
AGGCGCGGCTGCCGCCGGCCTGGACCGCGGCGCTGCCGGCAGGGCTGCCGCTGCAGTGGCGCGACGACCTCCCCGCACAGGTGCACGGGCGCGCGCAGGCCAAACGCCTGCTGTTGAACAAGCGCCTGCTGCGCGACTGGATGGCGGCAGAGGATCCCGACACCGATCCTGCCGTCGATCCGTCACGGCGGCCGGCGCTGACCGCCTTGCTGCACGAACTGGCGCATTTCTACGACCGCGCCGCGGCCGGGCATCTGTCCTCCGATCCGCGCTTGCTGGATCTGGCCGGCTGGCAGGTCAGCCCGATGCGCCTGGGCCTGCGCCGCGGCCAGAACCGGTTCACCGAGCGCAGCCCGGATCGCTACGAATTGCAGTCGCCGGCCGAGTTCGTGGCGGTGAATCTCGAGCACTTCCTGCTCGATCCGGACTACGCCTGCCGGCGGCCGGCGCTGGCCCGCTACTTCGCCGCGCGCCTGGCATGGACGTCACCGGCGAGCGCATGCGCGCCCGGCCAGGTGTTCGTGCAGGACCCGCTGGCCGACGCGGCCGCCTTGCTGCAGGTGGACCCGGCGCGGATCTACGCGGTGGACTACCTGCTGGCCGAAGGCAACGCGCAGCCGATGAGCCACTGGGGCCACAGCATGTTGCGCCTGGTGATCTGCGCGCCGGGGCGGCCGCTGGGCCCGGCATGCCGGCTGGACCTGGCCGAGCACCGGGTGCTGTCGTTCCGCGCCTTCGTCGACGACGTGCAGATTTCCAACCTGCGCGGGCTCACCGGCTCCTACCCGTCGCGGCTGTTCGTGCTGCCGCTGCGCCAGGTGGTGGACGACTACACCCAGGTGCAGTTGCGCGGCCTGCAGTCGCTGCCGCTGCGGCTGTCGCGCGAAGAGATCGCCGCGCTGCTGGAGCGTGCCGCGCAACTGCACTGGAGCTACGACGGCCGCTACTACTTCCTCAGCAACAACTGCGCGGTGGAGACCTACGCCTTGTTGCACGACGGCGTGCCGCGGTTGGCGGCCGCGCACCTGTCCGGGATCAGCCCGACCGGATTGCGCCGGCGCCTGGTACGGGCCGGCATCGCCGATGCATCGGTACTCGACAATGCCGACGCGGCGGTGCGGGAGGGCTATTACTTCCCGGCGGCGAGCGCGCACTTCGCGGAGATGTTCGCGGTGGCGCGCAGCGGGCTGGCGCTACCGGCGCGCAATGCCGACGCGTGGCTGGACCTGCCGGCCGCACAGCGCGCGCCGTGGCTTGAGCGTGGCGACCTGCGTGCCAGTGCCGCCTTGCTGCTGCTGGAGAACGCCGCCCGCCGCCGCGCCGAGCAGCGCGGTCGCGATGCGTTGAAACGGCGCTATCTGGGCAAGCCGCTGCCGACCGCGGTGGCCGATGCGGGCGAGGGTGATGCGGGTGCCGACACGCGTGACGCCGCCAGCGCGGTGCGTGCCGTGCTGGCCGAGCAGGGGCTACTGAGCCAACCGGCGAGCCTGCTGC
Source organism: Xanthomonas sp. SHU 308 (assembly GCF_000364645.1). NCBI lineage: Bacteria > Pseudomonadati > Pseudomonadota > Gammaproteobacteria > Lysobacterales > Lysobacteraceae > Xanthomonas > Xanthomonas sp. SHU 308. The sequence goes on from NZ_AQOK01000379.1 coordinate 1,495, forward strand.
AGGGGCAGCCGGGCTATGGCCTGCCGCAGGCGCAGGAACGTGCCTGGCTGCAGGTGCAGGGACAGGCACGGATCGCGGCGCTGCACGACGACGGCGCCGCGCTGCAGACGCGCCTGCGCGGATTGCTGCCGGCGCCGCTGCAGGCGGACCTGGCGCAGATCGATGCCAACCTGGCGACGCTGGGCGCACGCCTGCGCACGCTCAATCGCGAAGGCGGTGGACTGCAGTTGGATTCGCCGTCGCTGTTGCGGCAGCGTGGTGGGCAGCCGTAGCGCAGCGTGCGGGCTTGCGATGCGAGGCGATCGAAGGGAACTGGATCGCGCGTGCGGTTGACGGCGGCGCGGTCGCGGCGTGAGTCCGCAGCACCTGTGCGTCGCAGGCGCAGCCGTGTTCGCATGAAGGAAGACTGATAGCTCCATGGGTCGGGACTGAAGTCCCTCCCACAGAAACGCGGCGCAGCTTCCAACCCATTTATGTAGGGGCGGCTTCAGCCGCGACGAGCGAAGACGCGAAGCAGGCCGATGTCGATGGCCGTCAGGGCTGACGCCGATGCCCGCAAGGGCGCCACCTTGCCGGCCGGCAAGCCGTCATCATGGCAACTCGAGACCGACATCCTCGCCGTAGCGGCGCAGCCAGGCGTCGCGCGGCGGGTCCTGGCGGTATTGCGTACGCAACTTCGCCCAGGCCTGTTCGTTGCCGTCGCAGTACTTGGCCATCGCCTGCTCCAGTTCGCGCCGCCGCGCCTTGTCGTAGGGCTCCTCGCCGGCGAAATGGTTACAGGTGTCCTGGCGGGCGACGAAGGCGCGGATCGGCTCGGGCAGCGTGCAGAAACCGTCGTGGTGCTCGGGATCGACCGCGTCGGGAATCGTGCACGCGGGCTTGGGGGCGGCCGCCGTGGCCGGCGTCGCCGGCGCGGCGAGCGCCAGCACCGGCAAGACCAGCAGCAGGCCGAGGCAGGCGGGCCGCGGCACATGCGCGGCGCTGCCTGTGCGGGAGACGTGGGTGACACGGCGCCCGCGCATGGGCTCAGTCGGCGCGGCCGGCGAACTCGCCGGTGGTGGTGTTGACCAGCACGCGCTCGCCGTTGCCGATGTACTCCGGCACCATGATCTCGATCCCGGTGTTGAGCTTGGCCGGCTTCGGCCGCTTGGTGGCGGTGCCGCCCTTGAGCTCCGGCGGGGTTTCGATCACTTCCAGGGTCACGCTCTGCGGCAACTGGATCGCCACCGGCTGGTCGTCGATGACCTGCACGTAGATGCCGCTGAGGCCGTCGGTGATGTAACCCGCATCGGTGCCGATCGCATCGGCGTCCAGGGTGTAGGGGGTGTAGTCCTCGTCGTCGAGGAACACGAAGGCCTCGCCGTCCTTGTACGAGAAGGTGGCCTGGCGGCGCATCAGCTCGACTTCGCGCAGGTCGTCGTCGCCGTCGAAGCTGGCATCGAGCTTGTTGCCGCCCGGCACGCTGTACATCACGAAGCGGAAGCGCACGTTGCCGCCGCGGCCCTGCGGCGAGCTGCGCTCGATGTCGCGGATCTGGTACACGCCGTTGTTGTACTCGACGACGTTGCCTTTCTTGATTTCGTTGGCTTTCATGAGGGCTGGGAATCGGGAATGGGGAATGGGGAATCGAAACAGGGTCAAGCAGGCGGAGAGGATCAGCGGAAGGGAAACGCCGTTGCGATTCCCCATTCCCCATTCTCCATTCCCCGCTACTTAGGCGCCAACCGCACCGCGCCGTCGAGGCGGATGGTTTCGCCATTGAGGTAGCGGTTGCGCAGCAGGAACATCACCGTGTCGGCGAATTCGTCCGGGCGGCCGAGACGCGAAGGATACGGGATCGCCGCGGCCAGCGACTGCTGCACGGCCTCGGGCATGCCGTCGACCATCGGGGTCCAGAAGATGCCCGGGGCGATGGTGTTGACGCGGATGCCGAAGCGCGCCAGTTCGCGCGCCATCGGCAGGGTCATCGCCACCACGCCACCCTTGGAGGCGGCGTAGGCGGCCTGGCCGATCTGGCCCTCGTAGGCGGCGACGCTGGCGGTGTTGACGATGACGCCGCGCTCGTCGTCCTCGCCCGGGGCGTTGTGCTGCATCAGGTCGGCGGCGGCCTTGGCGACGTTGAAGCTGCCGACCAGGTTGACCATCACCGTGCCCTGGAAGGTGGCCAGCGGCATCGGCGCTTCCTTGCCGAGCACGCGGCCGGCGCCGAGGATGCCGGCGCAGTTGACCGCGGCATTGAGGCCGCCGAGGAAATCGCGTGCCGCCGCCAGCTGCGCCGCCACCTGGGCCTCGTCGCTGACGTCGGTGCGCAGGTAGCAGGCCCGCTCCGCACCCAGGGCGGCGACCGCGGCCGTGCCCTTGTCGTCGTTCAGATCGAACAGCGCGACCTTGCCGCCTTCGGCGACGATGCGTTGTGCCACCGCCAGGCCGAGGCCGGACACGCCGCCGGTGACCACCGCTTTCAGATCGGCAAGCTGCATGGATGTTCCCTCCCAGGAAAACGCCCAGTTTAGAGGCTGCCGCCCCATCGCGGCGAGATCGGCGATGGGCCGCGGCGCGCAGGTCCGTCGCCGGGTAAGGAACTGCCGCGGCTCAGCCCTCGGCGGCCAGCGCCTGGCCGACCTTGCTACCGGTTGGACGGCCCAGTTTCTGCGCCAGCCAGCGGCCGGTCGCGGCCAGCGCTGGCAGGTCGATGCCGGTCTCCACGCCATTGCCGTGCAGCAGGTAGACCACGTCCTCGCTGGCCACGTTGCCACTGGCACCCTTGGCATATGGGCAGCCGCCGGCGCCGGACACCGCGGCATCGACCACGCGCACGCCTTCTTCCAGGCAGGCGGCGATGTTGGCCAGGGCCTGGCCGTAGGTGTCGTGGAAGTGCACCGCCAATGCGTCCATCGGCACCACGGCGGCGACCGCGCGCAGCATCGTCCGCGCCTTGCCCGGCGTGCCCACGCCGATGGTGTCGCCCAGCGAGATCTCGTAGCAGCCCATCGCATGCAGCCGCTGCGCCACCCGCACCACGTCGGCCAGGGGGACGTCGCCCTGATAGGGACAGCCGAGCACCGTGGACACGTAGCCGCGGACCTTGACCCCGTCCGCCGCCGCGCGCTCCAGCACCGGCGCGAAGCGCGCCAGCGATTCGTCGATGCCGGCATTGGTATTGGTGCGGTTGAAGGCTTCCGAGGCGGCGGTGAACACGGCCACCTCGCGAACGCCGACCGCGGCCGCGCGTTCGTAGCCCTGCAGGTTCGGCACCAGCACCGGATAGTCCACGCCCGGCACCTGCGCGATGCCGGCGTAGACCTCGGCCGCGTCGGCCAGCTGCGGGACCCATTTCGGGCTGACGAAGCTGGTCGCCTCGATGCTGCGCAGGCCGGTGCGCCCCAGCCGCGCGATCAGCTCGATCTTGTCTTCCGTGGCGACCCAGGCCTTCTCGTTCTGCAGGCCGTCGCGCGGGCCGACTTCGACGATGCGTACGCGGTCGCTCATTCGCGGAATTCCTGCGCCGTTGGCCGGGCGCTGCGCACGAAGCGGGAAGCAAAGAGGGTCATGGGATTCCTGATGAAGAGATGCGGTGAAGCAGCGGCATGCATGGCTGGCGCCAGGTGCGCTGGCGCAACGCGGTAGCGCGGATCAGGCCGCTGCCGTGCGGTGGCAGACCGCTTCGATGTTGTGGCCGTCCGGATCCAGCAGGAACGCGCCGTAGTAGTCGGGGTGGTAGTGCGGGCGCAGGCCCGGCGCGCCGTGCTCGCGGCCGCCGGCGGCCAGGCCGGCACGATGGAACGCGTCCACCTGCGCGCGGCTGGCGGCGACGAAGGCCACGTGCACGCCATTGTCGCCGGCGTCGCGGCCGCCATCGGCGATCCAGAAGCTGGGCTTGCCGTCGCGACCGAAACCGACATGGCGCTGGCCGCCGCTTTCCTCGGCGCTCACCTGCATCACCACGTCCAGCTCCAGCGCGGCCAGGGCGGCGCGGTAGAAGGTCAGGCTGCGGTCGAGGTCGCTGCAGCGCAGGCCGAGATGGTCGAGCGGGTTCATGGGCTGGCCCTCCAGGCCGGTTCGCGTTTCTCCAGGAACGCATTCAGCCCTTCCTGGCCTTCGGCCGAGACCCGCAATTGCGCGATCAGGGCGGCGTTGGCCTGGTCCAGCGCATCGCGCTCGCCACCGGCGGCGACCCG
>NZ_AQOK01000380.1:0-3067 GCF_000364645.1 Xanthomonas sp. SHU 308
GGCCAGCGGCCCGGCCTGGCCGAGCAGGGCGACCTGGCGTTGCACCGCCGCGTCCAGCGCCTCCGGCGCCACCGCCTGGTGGACCAGGCCGATCTGCGCCGCGGTGGCGGCGTCGAAGGTTTCCGCGCTGGCGAACCAGCGCCGCGCCTGGCGCGCGCCGATCGCCGCGATCACGTATGGCGAGATCACCGCCGGCAGCAGGCCAAGCCGGCTTTCGCTGAGCGCGAAGCGCGCATCGGTGGCGGCCACGGCGATGTCGCAACAGGCGACCAGGCCCACCGCGCCGCCGAACGCCGCACCTTGCACCCGCGCCACCGTGGGCTTGGGCAGTTCGTCCAGCAGGCGCATCAGCCGCGCCAGGGCCAGCGCGTCGTCCAGGTTCTCCTGTTCGCCGGCGCCGGCCATCGAGCGCATCCACTGCAGGTCGGCACCGGCCGAGAACGCCGCGCCGGCACCGGCCAGGACCACGACCTGGACCTGGGGGTCGGCGCCGATCTGCAGCAGGGCGTCGCTGAGCTGGGCGATCAGCGCGGCGTCGAAGGCGTTGCGGACCTCGGGTCGGTTCAACTGCAGGGTCAGGACCTTGCCGGATCGTTGCAACAACAGGGCATCGCTCATCGAACACGCTCGTACAAAGGGAAAACGGCAGCCATACGGCGATCATAGCCGGCCGTGCCGGTCCCGCCATGACGCGCCGCGGCGATGCTACAATTGATAACCATTCTTATCGACGGAACGTGCTGTGACGTTGTCCGACATGCCGTTGCGCAGCAGCGCCCTTGTGGAATCCGTGCACGACCGCCAGCCCAACGACGCCATCGCCCGACGTCTGCGCGAGCTGGGCTTCGTCGCCGGCGAGCAGGTGCAGGTGCTGACCAGCGGGCCGATCGGCGGCGAACCGCTGCTGGTGCAGGTGGGGTATACGCGCTTCGCGCTGCGGCGCAGCGAGGCGGCACGGGTGCAGGTCAGCGCGCTGGACGAGGTGCGCTCGTGAGCGCGGTGGCCGCGCCGCTGCGCCTGGCCCTGGTCGGCAACCCGAACTGCGGCAAGACCGCGCTGTTCAATCAGTTGACCGGCAGCAAGCAGAAGGTCGCCAACTACGCCGGCGTCACCGTCGAGCGCAAGGAGGGCCGCTTCCGCGCGCCGTCCGGGCGCGAGTTCGCGGTGCTGGATCTGCCCGGCGCCTACAGCCTGCAGCCGGCCAGCCTGGACGAGGCGATCACCCGCGACCTGTGCCGCGGCTTCTACCCGGGCGAACCGGCGCCGGACGTGCTGGTCTGCGTGGTCGACGCCACCAACCTGCGCCTGCACCTGCGCTTCGCGCTGGAACTGCGCGAGCTGGGCAAGCCGATGCTGGTGGCCTTGAACATGGTCGACGCGGCGCAGCGCCGCGGTATCCAGATCGACCGCCAGGCGCTGGAACAGGCGCTGGGCGTGCCGGTGATCGAGACCGTGGCGGTGCGCCGCAACGGCGCCCGCGCCCTGGTCGAGCGGCTGGACGCGCTGGCGCCGGCACTGCCGCCCGCGGTGGCGCCGAGCGAGGGGCAGGGCGACTACCACCAGCAGGTGCGCGCGATCCTGGCGGCGGCGGTGTCGATGCCAACCCGCACCTCGCGGGTGGACGACGCGCTGGACCGCTGGCTGCTGCATCCGGTGGCCGGGCTGCTGACCCTGGCGGTGGTGATGCTGCTGATCTTCCAGGCGGTGTATGCCTGGGCCACGCCGCTAATGGACCTGATCGACGGCGGCAGCAATGCGCTCGGTGCCTGGGTCCATGCGACCTTGCCGGAAGGGCCGCTCAACAGCCTGCTGGTCGACGGCATCATCGCCGGCCTCGGCAGGGTGGTGGTGTTCCTGCCGCAGATCCTGATCCTGTTCGCCTTCATCCTGGCGCTGGAGGAATCCGGCTACCTGCCGCGCGCGGCCTTCCTGCTCGACCGCATGATGGCCGCGGCCGGCCTGTCCGGGCGCTCGTTCATCCCGCTGCTGTCCAGCTTCGCCTGCGCCGTGCCGGGGATCATGTCCACGCGCAGCATCCAGGATCCGCGCGACCGCCTGGCGACCATCCTGGTGGCGCCACTGATGACCTGCTCGGCGCGGTTGCCGGTGTACGCGCTGCTGATCGGCGCGTTCATCCCGCAGAAGCAGGTGTGGGGCGTGTTCAACCAGCAGGGACTGGTGCTGTTCGGCCTGTACTTCGCCGCCATCGCCAGTGCGCTGGTGGTGTCGTGGACGATGAAGAAGTGGCGCCGCGACAAGGGCGAGCACCCGCTGCTGCTGGAGCTGCCGTCCTACCGCGTGCCGCATCTGCGCGACCTGGCGCTGGGCCTGTGGGAACGCGCGGCGATCTTCCTCAAGCGCGTCGGCGGCATCATCCTGGCGCTGACCATCCTGCTGTGGTTCCTGCTGTCCTTCCCTGCGGCGCCGGCCGACGCTACCCTGCCGCCGATCGACTACAGCTTCGCCGGCCGCATCGGCCACGCCATGACCACGGTGTTCTCGCCGCTGGGCTTCAACTGGCAGATCTGCATCGCGCTGATCCCCGGCCTGGCCGCGCGCGAGTTGGCGGTGTCGTCGCTGGCGACGGTGTACGCGCTGTCGGCGGCCGACGACGATGCCGGTGCGCAGGCGCTGTCGCCACTGATCCACGACGGCTGGTCGCTGGCCACCGCGCTGTCGTTGCTGGTCTGGTACATCTACGCACCGATGTGCCTTTCCACCCTGGCCACGATCAAGCGCGAGACCAACTCGTGGAAGCAGATGAGCTTCGCCGCGTTCTACCTGTTCGCGCTGGCGTATCTGGCCTCGCTGGTCACCTACCAGGTTGCGGTGGCGCTGGGAGCCGGCTGAGATGAGCGCCTCGCTGCTGCTGCAGTACCTGGTGATCGCGCTGGCGGTACTGGTCAGCGCCTGGGTGGTGTTGAAGAAGCAATTCCCCGGCACCGCGCGCAAGCTGCGCGGCGCGCTCGCACTACGCCTGCTCAAGCCCGGCCGGGCGGCCTGGCTGCAGGCGCTGGGGCGGCGCATCGCACCGCCGGCCAGCGCCGGTGCAGGTGCCTGTGGCGGG
>NZ_AQOK01000381.1:0-2504 GCF_000364645.1 Xanthomonas sp. SHU 308
GGGCGCTCGCCACGCTCGGGCCGCTCGCGGCGCTCGAAACGCTCGCCCTGCGGCGGACGCGGACGGTCCGGGGCCAGCAGCAGCGGCGTCTCGCCCTGCAGCAGGCGCGCCAGCGCCGCGGCCACTTCCACCATCGGCACGTTCTTCTCGGCCTCGAACTTCTGCAGCAAATCGCGGTACATGTCGATGCCGCCGGCGGCGATGGTCTCGCTGATCTTCTCCATGAAGCGGCTCACGCGCTGGTCGTTGACCGCGTCGACGCTGGGCAGCTGCATTTCCTCGATCGGCTGGCGGGTGGCGCGCTCGATCGCGCGCAGCATGCCGCGCTCGCGCGGGCTGACGAACAGGATCGCTTCGCCGCTGCGCCCGGCGCGGCCGGTGCGGCCGATACGGTGCACGTAGCTTTCGGTGTCGTAGGGGATGTCGTAGTTCAGCACGTGGCTGATCCGCTCCACGTCCAGGCCGCGCGCGGCCACGTCGGTGGCGACCAGGACGTCGAGCTTGCCGTCCTTGAGCTGCTGGATCACCCGCTCGCGCTGCGCCTGCTGGATGTCGCCGTTGATCGCCGCCGCGGCCAGGCCGCGCGCCTGCAGCTTCTGCGCCAGCTCGTCGGTGCCGGCCTTGGTGCGGGCGAAGATGATCATCGCGTCGAACGGTTCGACCTCCAGGATCCGGGTCAGCGCGTCGAGCTTGTGCAGCCCGCTCACCGCCCAGTAGCGCTGGCGGATGTTGGCCGAGGTGGTGGTCTTGGAGGCGATGATCACCTCGGCCGGGTCGTTCAGATAGGTCTGCGCGATGCGCTTGATCGCCGGCGGCATGGTCGCCGAGAACAGCGCCACCTGGCGCGATTCCGGCAGCTTCTTCAGCACTGCCTCGACGTCGTCGATGAAGCCCATGCGCAGCATCTCGTCGGCCTCGTCGAGCACCAGCGTCTTCAGCTCGGACAGGTCCAGGGTGCCGCGGTCCAGGTGATCGATCACCCGCCCAGGGGTGCCCACCACCACGTGCACGCCGCGCTTGAGCGCCGACAGCTGCTGCACGTAGGGCTGGCCGCCGTACACCGGCAGCACCTGGAAGCCGGGGATCGCCGCGGCGTAGCGGTGGAACGCCTCGGCCACCTGGATCGCCAGTTCGCGGGTGGGCGCCAGCACCAGCGCCTGCGGCTTGCGCTGGGCGAAATCCAGCCGCGACAGGATCGGCAGCGCGAACGCGGCGGTCTTGCCGGTGCCGGTCTGCGCCTGGCCGAGCAGGTCGCGGCCGGTCAGCAGCGCCGGGATGGTGGCGGCCTGGATCGGCGACGGCGACTCGTAGCCGACGTCGGCGACCGCCTTCATCACAGCAGGGGAGAGGCCGAGATCTGCGAACAGCAGCGGCGCGGGGGTATCTTGGGACATGGGAGACTCCGGGGGCGCCGCAGAGAACCGGCAGGCGCAAAGAAGCCCCTATTGTGCGCCCTGCCGGGCCGCATGTCGAAAGCAGGTGAACGACACCGTTCAGGCGTGACCCTCTCCGCACTGCCGGACGCCGGCCACCGCGGCCGCCTCCAGCAGGCGCGGCGCCGCGGGCTGCGGCAGCGGCGACAGCCCCCAGCCGCCGACATGGCGGGCGTTTTGCCCGCGAATGACCGACAATGGGCGCCGATTTCCGAGCAAGCCCCCAATGCAGACCATCGATCTCCAGCTAGAAAGCGACTACGTGGAACTCAAGCACCTGTTGAAACTGACCGGCCTGTGCGACAGCGGCGGTGCGGCCAAGGCCGTGATCAGCGAAGGCCAGGTGCGCGTGGATGGCGAGGTCGAACTGCGCAAGGCCTGCAAGGTGCGCGCGGGCCAGGTGGTACAGCTGGGCGACGTGCAGGTGCAGGTGCTCGGCAAGGCATGACCGCCATCGGCGCCCCTGGCCTGCCACTCGCCGGCCGGTGGCGCCGGACAGCGCGGATCCCCGCACGATGCTGATCACGCTAGGCATCCGCAACATCGCGCCGTCTGCGGAAGATCCGCACCACGACGTGTACATCGCGCAGCTCGACCCCGACGCAGCGCAGCCGTTCCGCCTGGGCCAGTCCATCCGCGGCGGCCACGCGGAGCGCGGCGGTTCCATCTCCCTGGCGCTGGACGAACTGGAGGGCTGGACCGGCGACTGGCGCCAGCACCTGCGCCACGCCGGCTGCGCCTGGGCCATCGCGCCGATCGAAGCGGCGCAGCGCAGCGGCGACCTGCAGAGCGCCCTCGACGCGCTGGTCGCCGGTGCGGAACAGCGGCGCGCCGACGCCAGCTAGCTGCCGCTGAGATCGGGATTCGGGATTCGGGATTCGGAATTGAAAGCAAGCCGCGCCGAGCACCGATAGACACGCACGCATGCATCGGCACGACCGCCGCCTCAGCGCGCCATGGCCGCCACGCGCTGGGTCAGGTGCGCCGCGATGGCACGCTTGAACGGCGCGACCCGGTCGGCCACGCGCAGCGCGGCGCTGCGCAGGGCGCGCGCCGGCAGGCGATCGTCGG
>NZ_AQOK01000382.1:0-2693 GCF_000364645.1 Xanthomonas sp. SHU 308
GATGGCGTGCTGGCGGCCAGCGTCGCCGGCGTGTCGCCGCTCGGTGCCAGCATCGCCCGCCGCATCGCGCGCCTGGAGGCGGCCGAGGGCGATGTGCTGGTCGACGACTGCTGTTGCGCCCGCGCCGGACGCCCTGCGTCGCGCCCCGATCCCGAGCGGCCGTGGCCGCTGCTGCGGTTGTGAGCGGCCGCTGGCGTTTCCTCGTTTCCCATCAACCAAGACACCTCTCTCGATGATGAAAGCTCCGCCCCTGTTCTGCGCCTTGCTGCTTGCCGGCAGCCTCCCCGTCCACGCCGAGAGCGCCGACCCGGCGCGCGACCGTGCCAGCATCCTGGCGATGCAGGGCGAGTACACGGTGGCGTTCGCCTTCGACGAGACCGTGCTGCTGCAGCCCGGCTACGCGCGCGCCGCGCCAATGCGCAGCGGTGGCGACGAAGTGGTGATCGTGGTCGAGGACAGTCCGCGCAAGGTGGTGCTGCAGCATCTGCTGGTGGAGCCCAAGAGCGGCCACGTGACCAAGCACTGGCGCCAGGACTGGATCTACGAGGCGCCGCAGCGTTTCGAGTTCAGCGCCGACCAGACCTGGCAGGTGCGCCCGCTCGACGCCGCGACCACCCGTGGCGCCTGGACCCAGTGCGTGTACGAGGTCAGCGACGCGCCGCGCTACTGCGGCACCGGGCGCTGGGACTACGCCGATGGCCATCCGACCTGGACCAGCGACCTGAGCTGGCGTCCGTTGCCGCGCCGCGAGTACACCAAGCGCAGCGACTACAACGCGCTGGCGGTGATCAACCGACACACGCTGACCCCGGCCGGCTGGACCCACGAGCAGTTCAACACCAAGGTGCTGCGCAAGCCCGATGGCAGCCAGCAGGCCATCGCCCGCGAGTTCGGCTTCAACGACTACGTCAAGACCACGAGCGTGGACTTCACCCCGGCCCGCACCTACTGGAGCGCAACCCGGGACTACTGGGCCAGGGTGCGCGCGCGTTGGGACGGCCTGCTCGGCAAGCCGCCGGGCGTGCAGCTGAAGACCAAGGTCGACGGCATGGCGATCATCGTGCCGCTGTTCGGCCAGGCCGAGGCGGTGCAGCAGGGCAAGCCGGTCAGCGATGCGCAACTCGATGCGGTGTTCGCGCAATGGACCGCGCCGGCGCCGGCCGCGCGCTGAGCACAGCGCCGGCGACACAGCCAGGGTGGGGAAGGCGGCCGGGATGGCGCCTTCCCCTTTTTCTTGCGCGTGTCAGCTCGATGCGGAGCGTGTTTGGCCCGGGACGACTTGCGGTGACAGCGGCACGCGGCGGCTGCACAAGCGCGGCGTCGCGTGGCGGCGTCAGTGCTTTGACGTGATCGCCACGGGTGTGATTGACGTTGTTGGCGGCGATACCGCATCCGCGGATGTGGAGATCACTTGCGCGATCCAGAGCGGATCGCACGACACGCGCAGGACCTGTGGCGCTTTTCCAATCCCCACTCCCGATTCCCCACTCCCGGCTTCACTCACTGCTCGCGCAGCGCCAGCGCCGGCGGCGTGCGCAGGATGCGGCGGGTGCCCGACCAGCCGGCGAGCAGGCTCAGGGCCACGCCGCCCAGGCCGCCGAGCAGCAGCGCCGGCCAAGGCGGCGACAGCGCGAGGTCGAAGGCCTGCCTGGCCACCACCACGCCGATGATCGCCGCCGCGCCGACCGCGAGGATCGCGGCGAGCAGGCCGAGCGCGCCGAACTCCACCAGCACCGCGCCGCGCAACTGCCCACGGCGTGCGCCCAGGGTGCGCAGCACCGCGCTGTCGTAGCGGCGCTCGCCGGCAGTGGCCTGCAGGGCGGCCAGCAGCACCAGTGCGCCTGCCAGCAGGCTGAAGCCCATCACCAGTTGCACCGCCTGGGCGACGCGGTCGATGACCTCGCGCACCCGCTGCAGGATCGCGTCGATGTCCAGCAGCGACACGTTCGGATAGGCGCGGCTGAGCCCGCTCAGTTGCGCGGCCGAGGCGCGCGGCAGGTGGAAGGCGGAGATCAGGTTGTACGGCGCATCCTGCACTGCGCCGGCGTTGAGCAGCAGGAAGAAGTTGACCCGGAACGAATCCCAGTCTGCCTTGCGCAGGCTGGTCACGGTGAAGCTGCGCTGCTGGTCGCCGAGCAGCAGGGTGATGCGATCGCCGAGCTTGAGCCCGTAGCGCTGCGCCCAGCCTTCCTCCACCGAGGCTTCGGCGGCGGTGCTGTCGGCCGCCCAGAAGCGTCCGGACAGCAGCCGGTTGGCGGCGGGGAATTCGTGCCGCCAGGAGAAGTTGATCGGCCGGTCGCTGCCGTCGCCATCGTCCTCCGGCCCCTGCTCGCGGCGCTGCGGCGGCTTGCCGTTGATCGCCACCAGCTTGCCGGTGCTGAACGGCTCGACCGCCGCATCGGCGACACCGAGCGTGCGCAAGGTGCCGAGCACCTGCTCGGCCTGATCGGGCTGGATGTTCATCAGGAAGTAGTTCGGCGTGTCCGCCGGCAGCCGGTCGCGCCACTGCCCGAGCAGACCGGGGCCGATCACCGCCAGCAATAGCAGGGCGCACAGCGACAGCGACAGACCCACCAGTTGCACCACGCTCAGTGCGCGGCGCCGGGTCAGCGCCGCCAGGCCCAGTTTCCAAGGCCCGCGCAGCCGTCCCTGCAGTCGCCGCAGCACCGCCAGCAGCACGCCGCCGACCGCCA
>NZ_AQOK01000383.1:0-17111 GCF_000364645.1 Xanthomonas sp. SHU 308
ACCGGCTGGTTCGTGCTGCCGCGCAGCGCCAGCGGCCTGCGCCAGCCGGTGCACGTGCAGGACCTGGCCGACGCGGCGCTGGCGGTGCTGGCGCACCCGGCCACGCACGGGCGCAGCTACGCCCTCGGTGGCGGCGAGACGCTCAGCTACCGTGAGATGGTGCGGCGGGTGCTGGCCGCGCTGCGGCCGCCGGCGCGGCTGCTATCGCTGCCACATGCGGCGTTCGCGTTGGCGCTGACGCTGGCCCACGCCTGCGGCCGCCTGCAGGGCATGAACCGCGCCGCGCTGCAGCGCATGCGCGAGGACCTGGCATTCGACCTGCAACCGGCGCAGCAGGATTTCGGCTACGCGCCGCGCGCCTTCGCGCCGGATGCGGCGATGTTGGGCCTGGAGGCCGGGGACACGGCGCAGCACGGCTGACACGGCGGCGCGTCCTCGCTGGCGCGATGCGAACAGCGCGTAGGCGCGGCGGGTCGAGGAATTCCGGCAGCGCCTGCGTCCGCCTGGCGATGCGCGGTGGTGTTGCTGGCCGCGCTCAGTAGCGCCAGCGCATGCGCCGGTACAGCTTGGCCAGCACCCAGGCCGGGCCGATCAGCAGATAGGTCAGATCGGTGAGAAAGCTGGGGCGGTGGCCTTCCAGCGCATGTCCGATGAACTGCGCGATCCAGGCCACCACGAACACGCCGATCGCCAGCCACAGCAGCCCCGGCAGGCCCAGGTGCGCTTCCAGCAGCCGGCACAGGCAGCCGCAGAAGAAGAACGCCGCCAGCATGCCGTAGCCCAGCGGGCGCGACAGGCGGTTGTAGTACATCCATGCCGCGAACATGCCCAGCGCCGCCCACAGCCCGCTCTGGAACCAGGTGCCGCCGACCGGGATGCACCACAGCAGGGCCACCACCGACCACAGGATCGCCGGCACCGCGACCACGTGGATGCGCTGGTTGGCGGCATTGCGGTGATCGTCGGAATAGCTGGCGAAATAGCGGTCGATCGGGCGCGCGTAGGCGGTGGTATCCATCTTCCCTCCCAGGAACCGCTCCAGCATAGCGCCATCGCCGGCGCGATGCGGAGACACCGGCGTGCGTGGGGCGAGGGACGTCGTGCGGTGCGGTTGCCGGCCACGCGCTCCGGCGGCGACCTGCGATGGCGTTTGGCGGTGCCTGCGGCTGGCGTCCTCGCTGCGCAGAGGGCGGCGAGATGCCGCAATGCTGGGGAACGCAGTGCCGGGGAAAAGAGCGATCGCGCCACACCGGCGCGATCGCTCCATCACGCCTGCACTCAGGCGCGCGCCATACTCCTGTTCGTCTCCTGCTGCTGCTCGCGCTGCACCGTTTCCTGCTGCTGCGCGGACTGGCGGGCCAGCTGCGCGCTGGTCTGCTCCAGCGGCGGTGCCGGCTGCTGCAGGTCCACCACCGCACGGAAGCCCGGCGTGGTCCCGGCGACGAAGGCCTTGTCGTTGGCTACATTGACCTCCTTCAGCTTGTCGGGACTGTCGATCCCGGCCTGCTTGGCCTGCAGCGTGAGGTTGGCCACCGCCTCGTTCGAGAGCTTGGCGTGCGGCGGATTGGCCTTCTCGGCACCGCGATCGGCTTCCGTGCGCATCTTGTCGTACAGCGGCGTATCCGGATGCCCCGGCTCGCCCAGCTGCAGGCCTTTCGCCGGCTTGGCCTGGGCCTGCTCGGCGGCGGCCAGCCCGGCCCGGGTGTCGCGGCCGACGATGCCGTCCTGGGTGAGGCCGCGCTGTTTCTGGAAGGCGATGACCGCCTCGCGGGTGTGCTCGCCAAAGCGTCCATCCTCGGCCAACGCCTTGCCTTGCGCGTCTCGCACGCCCATGCGGTTGAGCTGACGCTGCAACGCTTCCACTTCATTGCCGCGCTCGCCCTGCTTGAGCAGACCATCGGCCATGGCGACACTCTTGGCGCCGTGGGTTTCTGCAGGTGCGGCGGATGCTTGCCGTGCAGGAACTTCGCCATTGCCATGCAATGGTGCACGAACCTGGAACTCCGGCTTGGGGGTCAACGCGCCCACGATGCGGGTGCCGCCTCCATCCCAGTAGCCGCCTGGGCTAATCGTGACCTCCGCCGGTCCGGTCCTGCCTTGCGAGCCGATGAACTGGATGTTTCCCGCCTCGTCGTACCCCTTGAAGATGCCGATGTGTTGCCCCTTCGGCGAAGAAAACAGCAGCAGATCGCCCTGGTGCAATGAGCCATTGGGTTTGCGTGCTTCCGCCGCGGAGGTGACATCGAAATGCTCGCGCGCATACGGTGTGACCTGCGAGCCATTGAAGAGCTTGGCGGTGGTGAATCCTGCGGCATTCTCGCCCGGTACGTCGTAGCCGGCGTTCTTGAGTCCGCGCCACACGAAGGCCGAACAATCCACGCCAAGGCGACCGTCGCCATCGCCATCGTGCTCCAGGCGGCTGCTGTCGCGCCCGGGCCTGGGATGGTCCGGACGACCGTATTCGTAGTGCCGGCCTTCGTTGAAGAAGTGCTGGTACGCCTCGTTGTAGACCGCCGCGCTGGGTCTATCGGATGTCGCGGGGGCAGGACTCGATGCAGCGGGCGTAGCTGGGGACGTCGGTTGCGCCACGGTCTGTGCCGTGGTCTGAGCGGGTGTTTGGACTGTGACCTCGCCCGCTCGCCAACCCTCAAAGCGCCTGATGCCGTCGGCCAGCGCTTCGCGCTCGCGCTCGCTCATCTGCGCAACCGTTTTATTACGCAGGTCCACGCCTTGGTGGTCGCCCTCCGTGAAAATGGTGGCGGCCTGTTCGCGATGATGCGTGGTGCCGCTGTAATCGGCCTTCGAGTAGCGCGGCAGCATCTGTTCGACCGTGTCGTTGCCGAAGCGTCGCTCCAGCAGTTGTATCTTGGCAGCACGGCCCGCCTCGTAGCTTTCAAAAACAGCATTGCCCCATTGGTCGAGACCCACGACGCCGCGATAGGTGCTCTGCGCTGACTGCAATGCCTCCTCGCGTGTACGCTGGCTGTTGGCTGTTTTGTCTGCGCTGCCAGCGAACTCGAACTTGAGGTTGCCGGGGTTGTTGTTACGCCACGACACCGATCCACCTGATCGGCTGACGGTACTTCCATCGTCCATCTCTACCGTGCGCGTGGTGCCGACGCTGCTGACGAGTCGAGTGATTTTGGGGTCCGACATACCTTGCTCTCCTTGCGAATGGACAAGCACGCGTGCTTGTGGGGACGGTTGCTACATTCCGTTTGAAAACACGTCCAGCGCGCTGGCGCTGACCCAGCCTTGCGCGCAGTTGCCAGCATAGCGACCCGGCGCGGCGACATGGCAGGCATCGCCGCTTGCACGGGAGGACCACTGGATCGGGCGGTCCCCATACTGCTGGCATAGCGCATTGCCCTTGCATTGCGCAACGCTGTCTGCCGGAATCGCGACGACGTAGTAGTACATAGGATTTTGGCCGGCGCGGGCGATGCCTTGGACACAAACGAGTTGCCCTTGCGAGAAAGTGGCCCTCGGTGCGGCATGGCTCCCCGTGGTCGGCACGACATTCAGCGCAGGCGTGCCCTTGGCGTTGGCAACGCCTGCGAAGAATCCCTGCGCGCCACAGTCTGCGGTCAGTTCGACGTCGTAGTAGTCGCCCGCGTCCAGATTGCCTGCCGTGCAGTTCCGTGCCGTCTTGCTGTCTTCGCATTGCACGCCGCTCGACTGCAGCAGTTGCTGTACTTCGTCGTTCGACGTGGCGTCCGCAACTGGGGCTGCGGCGGGAGGAGCTTTGGCGGGCGCGGGGTCGGTTGCGGCCACGGCGGCAGGGGCAGCGGATTGGCCGTTGCTGCATGCGCTCAGCGCGAGTAGCAACACCGAAACGGCAGGCCACACAACGCGATTGCTGAGGCGGCGGGAAGGACGGGACGAACGCATCTTTACCTCACGTGCGAGCAGGATCGCCGAAATGTAACGCTGGAGTGATACAGCTTGGTGAAGGAAATGAGGGCTGAGGGAGTGCCCGCGCCATGCGGCCAGAGCGCGTCGGTTACACGGCCTGATCGTCTACGCGAACCAGCGTCCAGCACGGCTTCTGCGCGAACTGGTAGACCTGCTGGTCGCTGGTATCGGGCGTGCGCACCAGGACCTGCCGGCCCTCGGCGTTCTGCGTCACCACGACCTCGCGCCCGCCCTTGCGGGCTGCCTCCAGGTTCGGGATCACCGGCCATTCGACCTCGGCCAGGGGCACGTTGCGGGTCACCGGCGCCGGTTCCGGCTGCGCGTCCGGGTCGATGTGGATCATCGTCAACGGGTTGGCGGTCGCCTTCTCCTGGACCGCGATGTCGGCGCTGAAGCGCTTGAGGAAGGCATCGAAATCGGCGTCCTGGCAACGCGGGGCGGCTGCGGCGGCTGCGGTCTGCGCGGGCGCGGCCGTCGCCGCGGCCACCGTGGAGCCAGCCGGTTGCGCCTTGCACGCGACCAGGGCCGCGGCCAATGCCAGGGACGTCAGAATGGGGCGTGCAATAGCCAACGGATCCTCCTGATCGGGTCGGGCGGGCAATCGCCCTTCGGGCGGGTGAGTTTAGTTCACCAGGATCATCATGTCGTGAAGCCGGCGCTGGGTGTTGCCTTGGCATCGACAGCGCCCAATGCCAGGCCTGCACGCCGCCGGCTCGACCCGCTATCACGCGCCTTGTGCTTCGCCACGGATTACAGTCCGTTCGCGAACACATCCAGCTTCTGCGATTGGATCCATCCCTGCGCGCAGTCGCCGTCAGGGCGGGCATTGCCTGCGATGCTGCATTGTCGGCCCTGCTTGCGCTGCGTCACGAAGTCGACGCGACGCTGGCCATACTGCTTGCAGATCGCCTTGCCCTGGCATGCGCTGACGCTCGCCGGTGGGATGGCGACGACGTAATGGTAGGCCGCGTGTTGGCCCGCGCGCGCGGTCGCCAGGATGCAGACGAATTGCCCATCGGACAGCGTGGCGGCGACCTGTGTGTTGCTGCCGGTGACGGGCAAGGCATCCAGAAGTGTGGCATTGCGTTCGGCAACGCCTGCGAAGTTTCCGTCGGCGTCACAGCGTGGGGACATCTCGACGTCGTAGAAGTCGCCAGTGTCCACGTTGCCCGCCACGCAGCCGCTTCCCTCGGCCGCATGTTCGCAGCGAAGGTGCAAGGACTTGGCCAATGCTGCAAAGCCATCGTCCTGGCGGGCAGGGGACGATGGTGTGGATGCGCCAATGGATTTGGCTCTGTCCGAAGACACCTCCCCGGCGGATGCGTCGGCAATGGCGCTTGCGGTAGGCGAGGCGTCAGCCTGCCAAGGGCTGCAGGCAGTCAGCGCCATGGAAAGTGCGAGTGCGGCAAAACAGCGGGGCGAACTGGCCAACGTCTCCTCCTGATCGGGTCGGTCAATTACTTGCGCGTGTGCCCGAGTCCAGTCGGGCAGGAGCATCTTGTCAGGAGCGGCCGGGCGGCGTCCGATGACCAAGGCGGCCGCCTTACGCGACCACCCTCACGCGCCGGCGCATCCCGGCGCACGACCACACTCAGTCGACCGAAATCCCCGCCAGCCGCTGCAGCGCTTCGGCGTACTTGGCGCGGGTGCGGTCGATCACCTCCTGCGGCAGGCGCGGGCCGGGCGCGGTCTTGCCCCAGTCCAGCGCCTCCAGGTAGTCGCGCACGAACTGCTTGTCGTAGCTCGGCGGGCTGGTCCCGACTTCGTACTGGTCGGCCGGCCAGTAGCGCGAGGAGTCCGGGGTCAGCACCTCGTCCATGATGTACAGGCGCCCGTCGGCGTCGGTGCCGAACTCGAACTTGGTGTCGGCCAGCAGGATGCCGCGTTCGGCGGCGAAGTCGGCGGCGAAGCGGTAGATGCGCAGGGTGGCGTCGCGCACGCGCTCGGCCAGTTCGGCGCCCACGGTCTTGACCATGGCGTCGAAGTCGATGTTCTCGTCGTGATCGCCCACCGCGGCCTTGGTCGACGGGGTGAAGATCGGTTCGGCCAGCTTCTCGGCCTGGCGCAGGCCGTCGGGCAGTTCGATGCCGCTGACCTTGCCGGTGCGCTGGTAGTCCTTCCAGCCGCTGCCGATCAGGTAGCCGCGGGCGATGGCTTCCACCGGCACCGGCTTGAGCTTGCGGGTCACCACCGCGCGCTTGGCGTACAGGGCTTTGTCCACGCCCTCGGGCAGCACCGCGGCCACGTCGATGCCGGTGAGGTGGTTGGGCATCAGGTGCTCGGTCTTCTTGAACCAGAAGTTGGAGACCTGGCACAGCATCTCGCCCTTGCCCGGGATCGGGTCGGGCAGCACCACGTCGAAGGCGGAGAGGCGGTCGGTGGCGACCATCAGCAGGTAGTCGCCGGGCGGCGCGTCGGCCGGCAGGCGCTCGCGGGGAATATCGAACACGTCGCGGACTTTGCCGCGGTGGCGCAAGGGCAGGCCGGGCAGATCGGATTGCAACAGCGTGGTGGACACAGGCACTCCTACGGACTTCGCAATGGCGACCGTCCCGGGACCCGGCGGGCCCGCGGCGGACGGCGGGCCGCGTAGTGTACGGCCGGAATGCCCCGCTGTGCCGTAAAATGGCCGGCCCTGACGCCGCGCCCGCCCTTGCCCCATGCCCTGGTACGGAAAACTGCTCGGCGCCATCGCCGGGGCCCTGCTGCTGCGGCCCACGCCGGTGCTGGGCGCGTTGATCGGGCTGCTGATCGGGCACGCCTTCGACGCCGACTGGTTCAAGCTGTCCCAGCGCGAGGATCCCTACCGGGAACTGGGCCTGACCCGCGACGCTACCGACGCCGAGATCGAACTGGCCTATCGCCGGCTGATGTCCCAGTACCACCCCGACAAGGTCGCCAGCGCCAGCCCCGAGCTGCGCGCCCGCGCCGAGAAGAAGGCCAGCCAGCTCAACACCGCCTACGACCGTATCCGCACCCTGCGCAAGCGCTGAGATCCCGCCATGTCCGACTGCATCATCTCCCCGTCCATCCTGTCCGCCGATTTCGCCCGCCTCGGCGAGGAAGTGGATGCCGTGCTGCGCGCCGGCGCCGACTGGATCCACTTCGACGTGATGGACAATCATTACGTGCCGAACCTCACCATCGGCCCGATGGTCTGCCAGGCGCTGCGCAAGCACGGCGTCACCGCGCCGATCGACGTGCACCTGATGGTGGAACCGGTGGACCGGCTGATCCCGGATTTCGCCGAGGCCGGCGCCAGCATCATCAGCTTCCATCCCGAGGCCAGCCGCCACGTGCACCGCAGCATCCAGCTGATCAAGTCGCACGGCTGCAAGGCCGGCCTGGTGCTCAACCCGGCCACCCCGGTGGACATCCTCGACTGGGTGCTGGACGACCTGGACCTGGTGCTGGTGATGTCGGTCAACCCGGGTTTCGGCGGCCAGACCTTCATTCCCTCGGCGCTGGACAAGCTGCGCGCGATCCGCGCCCGCATCGACGCCAGTGGCAAGCCGATCCGGCTGGAGATCGACGGCGGGGTCAAGCCGGACAACATCGCCGCGATCGCCGCCGCCGGCGCCGACACCTTCGTTGCCGGCTCGGCCATCTTCAATGCGCCGGACTACGCCGAGGTGATCACGCAGATGCGCGCCGCGGTGGCGGGGCGCTGAGATGGCGGCGCTGCACATCCGCCCGGCGGTGGCCGACGATGCGGCGCTGATCCTGCGCCTGATCCGCGACCTGGCCCGCTACGAGCGCGCCGAGGACGCGGTGCAGACCGACGAGGCCGGCCTGCGCGCCAGCCTGTTCGGCGCCGATGCCCGCGCGCAGGCGCTGATCTGCGAGGCCGACGGCCAGCCGATCGGCTACGCGGTGTACTTCTACAACTACTCCACCTGGCTCGGCCGCAACGGCCTGTACCTGGAAGACCTGTACGTGGACCCGGCGCACCGCGGGGTTGGTGCCGGCAAGGCGCTGCTGCAGCATCTGGCGCGGCAGGCGGTGGCCGAGGGCTGCGGCCGCTTCGAATGGTCGGTGCTGGACTGGAACCAGCCGGCGATCGACTTCTACGAAGCGGTCGGCGCCCGCGCGCAGGACGAGTGGACCGTGTACCGCCTGCAGGGCGAGGCGCTGGCCAGGTTCGCGGCCGGCTGAGCGGCGCCGGACGGCCAAAAGAAAAGAACCGCACCGTCGCCGGTGCGGCCCCTGGGAGAGAAATCGGAGGCTGATCCTGCCTCCATCCGTCTTCCTTGCTATGGCCTTCCATGTTCCGGACGCACGGTGACGTGCGTATGACAGTGCACCCGCCTGGATTCACGCATCGCGCATGCCGCGCCCGTTAGCCTGGGCGCCTCACCCCGGGATGGTTCGCATGGCTGCAGCGCATTGGCGTCTGATCCTCAACGGCAAGTCGGCTAGCGACGAGGCGTTGCGCGAGGCGGTCATGGCCATGCGTACGCGCGGCGTGGCGCTGCAGGTGCGGGTGACCTGGGAGCAGGGCGATGCCGAGCGCTACGTGTCCGAAGCGGTGGCCGATGGTGCTGCGTGCATCGTCGCCGCCGGCGGCGACGGCACCCTCAGCGAGGTCGCCACGGCGCTGGCGCATCGCCAGGAACCGGGCGACGCGCTGCCGGCCCTGGGGCTGGTGGCGCTGGGCACGGCCAACGATTTCGCCACCGCGACCGGTATCCCGCTGCCGCCGCTGGAGGCACTGGAACTGATCGCACGCACGCCGGCGCTGCCGATCGACCTGTTGCGCATCGAGGCCGAGCACGGCCCGCACTGGTGCGCCAACGTCGCCAGCGGCGGCTTCGGCACCCAGGTCACGGTGGAGACCGACGAAGGCCTGAAGAAGATGCTCGGCGGGCTGGCCTACCTGGTCACCGGCATGAGCCGGCTGGGCCGGATCGATCCGATCCGGGCCCGCTTCGAAGGGCCGGACTTTGCCTGGGAAGGCGATTTCATCGCGCTCGGCCTGGGCAACGGCCGCCAGGCCGGCGGCGGCCAGGTGCTGTGCCCGGACGCGCTGCTCGACGACGGCCTACTCGACCTGACTCTGGTGCCGGAGCTGACCGGCGAGGTCGCCGCGACCCTGGGCACCTTGGTCACGTCAGGCAAGCAGGCCGCGCTGGAGCGGGTGGCGGTGCGCGCGCGCCTGCCGTGGCTGCGGATCGAAGCGGCGCAGCCGCTGACCCTGAATCTGGACGGCGAGCCTGAAACCTCGCGCCACTTCCGCATCGACTGCGTGCCCGGGCGCCTGCGCATGCATCTGCCGCCGGACTCGCCGCTGCTGCAGGCGCCAGAGCGCTAACCGCAGGTCGAGGGCCAGCCCGAAGGCCGGCGCCCATGTGGAAGGGACTTCAGTCCCGACGCGCTGTCCTTACCGATCTCCGCAATACCGCGCTCGGTCGCGCCGTGGCAGGACGAACACGACGGATCACGGATGGGTGCGATGCGCGCCGAACAGCGCGCCCGAAGTCATGCGCCGCCTCCTGTGGGAGGGACTTCAGTCCCGACGCGACGCCCTCGCCGACCGCTTCCGCACCGCGATCGATTGGTCGCGCCTGCAACCGTTGCCAGTCGCCGCAGTTGCGGTAAAGTAGCCGCCGTGTCCAGCCTGACGACCCCGCTTTCCTTCACTTCCGCTCGCCGTGCGTGGCGATGGTGGCCTGCAGCCGTCGTCCGCCCTGTCACCGAGTCCCGGAAGGAAAGCCGTCTTGATTACCCGCGAGCAGTTCCAGCGCTACGCCGCTGAAGGTCACACCCGCATCCCCGTCGTCCGCGAAGTGCTGTCCGACCTGGACACGCCGCTGTCGGTCTATCTCAAGCTCGCCGACGCCCCGCACACCTATCTGTTCGAATCGGTCGAAGGCGGCGAACGCTTCGGGCGCTATTCGATCATCGGCCTGCCGGTGCGTCGCGTGTACACCTTCCGCGGGCACACCCTGGAGGTGCGCGACCATGGTGAACTGATCGAGCGCCGCGAGGTCGCCGATCCCTTCGCCGAGGTCGAGGCGCTGCGCGCCCAGCATGTGGTGCCCAAGCTGGCGGGCGTGCCCGGCTTCACCGGCGGCCTGGTCGGCTGGTTCGGCTTCGAATGCATCGGTTATATCGAGCCGCGCCTGGCCGGCGCTGTGGCACGCGACGAACTGGACACGCCTGACATCCTGCTGATGCTGTCCGAGGAAGTGGCGGTCTTCGACAACCTCAAGGGCCGCCTGTACCTGATCGTGCATGCCGACCCGGCCGAAGCCGACGCCTGGGAGCGCGCGCAGGCACGCCTGGATACGCTCACCACGACGTTGCGCCAGCCCGGCGCCGGCTACCCCGCGCCGCTGGCGCGCGACGTGCTGGACGAGAGCGACTTCGTCTCCGGGTTCACCCGCGAGGGCTTCATCGCCGCGGTGGAGAAGTCCAAGGACTACATCCGCGCCGGCGACATCTTCCAGGTGGTGCTGAGCCAGCGCCTGAGCGTGCCGTTCACCGCGCGCCCGGTGGACGTGTACCGCGCGCTGCGTGCGCTGAACCCGTCGCCCTACATGTATTTCCTCGATGTCGGCGACACCCAGGTGGTCGGCTCCTCGCCGGAGATCCTGGTGCGGCTGGAGAACGGCCAGGTCACCGTGCGTCCGATCGCCGGCACCCGGCCGCGCGGCAAGACCCCGGAAGAGGACCAGGCACTGGAGGCGGAACTGCTCGCCGATCCGAAGGAGCGCGCCGAGCACCTGATGCTGATCGACCTGGGCCGCAACGATGCCGGCCGGGTCTCGCAGGCCGGCAGCGTCGCGGTCGGCGAACGCTTCGTGATCGAGCGCTACAGCCACGTCATGCACATCGTCAGCGAAGTCACCGGCACCCTGCTGCCCGGCCTGAGCTACGCCGACGTGCTGCGCGCCACTTTTCCTGCCGGCACCGTCAGCGGCGCGCCGAAGATCCGCGCGCTGGAAGTCATCCGCGAGCTGGAGCCGATCAAGCGCAACGTCTACGCAGGCAGCATCGGCTACCTCGGCTGGCACGGCGACGCCGACACCGCCATCGCCATCCGCACCGCCGTGATCAAGCACGGCCGCCTGCACGTGCAGGCCGGCGCCGGCATCGTCTACGACTCCGACCCGCAGACCGAATGGGACGAGACGATGAACAAGGGTCGCGCGCTGTTCCGCGCGGTCGCCGAAGCGGCGAAGGGGCTGTGAGCGCCGCCGCGCCGCGGATCGGCTTCCGCAACGACTACAGCGAAGGCGCGCATCCGCGCCTGCTCGCCGTCCTGGCCACTGCCAGCGCCGAGCAGAATGCCGGCTACGGCCTGGACCGGCATAGCGCGCGCGCCGCGCAGCTGATCCGTGCCGAGATCGGCTGCGCCGAGGCCGACGTGCACCTGCTGGTCGGCGGCACCCAGACCAACCTCACCGCCATCGCCGCGTTCCTGCGCCCGCACCAGGCGGTGATCGCCGCGGCCTGCGGCCACATCGCCACCCACGAGACCGGCGCGATCGAGGCCACCGGGCACAAGGTGCTCACCGTGGATGCGGCCGAAGGCCGGCTCACGCCGGAGCGGATCGCGCCGCTGCTGGCCGAGCACGGCAACGAGCACCTGGTGCAGCCGCGGTTGGTCTACGTGTCCAACACCACCGAGGTCGGCACGATCTACCGCAAGCACGAACTGCAGGCCTTGCGCACGTTCTGCGACGCGCATGGCCTGCTGCTGTTCCTGGACGGCGCGCGCATCGGCAGCGCGCTCACC
Source organism: Xanthomonas sp. SHU 308 (assembly GCF_000364645.1). NCBI lineage: Bacteria > Pseudomonadati > Pseudomonadota > Gammaproteobacteria > Lysobacterales > Lysobacteraceae > Xanthomonas > Xanthomonas sp. SHU 308. The sequence continues at coordinate 11,657 of NZ_AQOK01000383.1, forward strand.
GCCGCGGGCAACGACCTGCGCATGGCCGACATCGCCGCGTTGACCGATGCGTTCTACATCGGCGGCACCAAGAATGGTGCCTTGTTCGGCGAGGCGCTGGTGATCCTCAACCCGGTGTTGAAAGCGGATTTCCGCTACCTGCTCAAGCAGCGCGGCGCGCTGCTGGCCAAGGGCATGGTGCTCGGCACACAGTTCGCCGCGCTGTTCGAGGACGGGCTGTTCTACGAACTGGCCGCGCACGCCAACCGCATGGCCGCGCGGCTGCGCGAGGGACTGGCCGCGGCCGGCGCGGAGTTCGCCTCGGATTCGCCGACCAACCAGCTGTTCGTGATCCTGCCCGCCGCCGCGGTCGAGACCCTGGCGCAGCGCTACGACTTCGAGCGCTGGCAGGTGCTGGGCGACGGCCGTTGGGTAATCCGCTTGGTCACCTCGTGGGCGACGCAGGCCGATGCGATCGACACGTTGATCGCGGATTTCGCCGCGCTGATCCACTCCGGCACGCCGCGTGCGGCCGGCTGACATTCTGCCAAGGAGAGGAAGATGAACATTCGTACGCTCGTTGCCTGGGCCTTTGCCGCGGTGCTGGTCTTGCCGGCTGTCGCCAGCGCGCAGGTCAACAGCCTGCCGTCGCAGCCGCATCTGTTGGTGAAGGGGGAGGCGCAGCGCGAGGTGGTGCCGGACAGGTTCTCGCTACGCATCAACCTGCGCGCCGTGGATATGCAGCCCGACCTTGCTCGCAAGCGAATCCAGGCATCGGCGGAGCAGATTCTTTCAGCACTCAAAAGGAATCGTGCCTTGCAGGACAGCATCATGGCCTCCTCTTTGCAGATCCAACCCTCGTATCGCTTCTCGCCGCAAGGGGGAACTCAGGAGTTCGAGGGTACCGAGGTCAAGCGCAGCATTGGTGCCACGTTCCGGTCGCTCGACGATGCGCGCCAGTTCCTAAGCGGATTCAAGACCAGCCGTGAGGTCGAATTGTCTGGAATCCAGACTTCGTACAGCAAGGAGGACGAGATACGTATGCAGCTCAAGCGGGAAGCCGCCGAGCAGACCCGTGTTTCGGCAGAGGGGCTTGCCAAGGCCTATGGCGTTCGTATCCAGGGGCTTTACACCATCTCCGATGTCGCGCCTAGCTTTTCCTATGGTATCCAGGCCGGCACCTGGCCAGCCGCGCGCAACGCCCGCGCCGGCTTTGTGTCCTCTCCAGAGCCGCCGGCGCCAGCCAGCGACGTTGGCGCGATCGTCGACTCACTCGAAGCCGGCACACTCACCCTCTCCGAAAACGTCTATGCGGTCTTCCTGATCGCGCAATGAGTCCTTCGCCATGCTGCTGATGCTGGATAACTACGACAGCTTTACCTACAACCTCGTGCAGTACCTGCAGGCGCTCGGCGCCGAGGTCAAGGTGGTGCGCAACGATGCGCTCAGCGTGGACGAGATCGAGCGCCTGGCGCCCGAGCGCATCGTCATCTCGCCGGGGCCGTGCACGCCGAACGAGGCGGGCGTGTCGCTGCAACTGATCGAGCGGCTGGGCCAGCGCACGCCGATCCTGGGCGTGTGCCTGGGCCACCAGAGCATCGGCCAGGTCTATGGCGGGCAGGTGGTGCGTGCCGGCACCATCATGCACGGCAAGACCTCGCGCATCCGCCACCAGGGCCGCGGCGTGTTCGCCGGCCTGCCGGACCGCTACGAGGCCACCCGCTACCACTCGCTGGTGGTGGAGAAGACCACGCTGCCCGACTGCCTGGAAGTGACGGCCTGGACCGAACACGACGACGGCACCGTGGAGGAGATCATGGGCCTGCGCCATCGCCAGTTCCCGGTCGAGGGCGTGCAGTTCCATCCCGAGTCCATCCTCACCGAGCATGGCCACGCCTTGCTGAAGAACTTCCTGGAGCGCTGAGCGCGCCGCGCGGGCGTCGCCCGCTTCCCGTCACTGCCGGACCCTGCCGATGCACGAGCGCACCGACGCCTTCCACTTCTACGAGCCGGCCAACGGCCACGGCTTGCCGCACGACCCGTTCAACGCCATCGTCGGGCCGCGGCCGATCGGCTGGATCGGTTCGCGCGGCGCCGACGGCGTCGCCAACCTGGCGCCCTACAGTTTCTTCAACGCCTTCAACTACGTGCCGCCGATCGTCGGCTTCGCCAGCATCGGCTGGAAGGACAGCGTGCGCAACATCGAGGCCACGGGCGAGTTCACCTGGAACCTGGCCACGCGGCCGCTGGCCGAGGCGATGAACGCCAGTTCCGCCGCGGTGGCGCCGGAGGTGGACGAGTTCGCGCTGGCCGGCCTGACCGCCGCGCCGTCGCGCCTGATCGGCGCGCCGCGGGTGGCCGCCAGCCCGGTCAGCTTCGAATGCCGGCTCAGCCAGTTGCTGCCGCTGCAGAGCGCACGCGGCGAGCCGATCCAGACCTGGCTGGTGCTGGGCGAGGTGGTCGGCGTGCACATCGCCGAGCACGCCCTGCACGACGGCATCTACGACCCGGCCGCGGTCGCCACCCTGCTGCGCGCCGGCGGCCCGGCCGACTACTTCGAGGTGCTGGCGCAAGGGCGCCTGCGCATGCCGCGGCCGACGCGCTGAGCGCATCACATGCAAAACAGAAAAACAAAAAAACGCATCCAGTACTGGAATTCATTGTCCATGCTTGTCGCCTGCATCTCATTAAGTGGTTGCGGCAATGATCGCTTGCCCGCATCTGTGACTGGCTACAATCACATGAGCGATTGGAGCATCGAGAGATTTACAGTCGACGGCGCAAGTGGACCCAACCTTTCGCCCGAGGAAGGGGGTGGTGGGGGGTCATGTTGTGCGTCCATTCCAAGGCATTGGCATCCGGGAATGAAGGTCAAGATCCAATGGGCCTATGACACTACGCAAAATGGCCCGCAGCCCCCATCGCCGCAAGAAGCAATTGTTGATCTACCCCAATATCCAAGCCAAGGCGGGGATATTCAGGTGCATTTTTATCCAGATCATAAAGTCAAGGTAGTCATTTCGGAATATGGCATTGGACACCCTCTTTACCCCATGAGCGAAGAAGATAAGCGCCCCTGGGAAACCCGAAAAGATCTACTTCTTCCCCAGCTACGAGCAGCTCCTCTCCCATGACCATCACGCCCCAACAAGCCCTGCAACGCACCATCGAGCACCGCGAGATCTTCCACGACGAGATGGTCGGGCTGATGCGGCAGATCATGCGCGGGGAGGTGTCGCCGATGATGACCGCGGCCATCCTCACCGGGCTGCGGGTCAAGAAGGAAACGGTCGGCGAGATCGCCGGTGCGGCGGTGGTGATGCGCGAGTTCTCGCGCACCGTGCCGGTCCTCGACCGCACCCACATGGTCGACATCGTCGGTACCGGCGGCGACGGCTCGCACACCTTCAACATTTCCACCTGCGCGATGTTCGTGGCCGCGGCGGCCGGCGCCAAGGTCGCCAAGCACGGCAACCGCAGCGTCTCCTCCAAGTCCGGCAGCGCCGATGCGCTGGAGGCGCTGGGTGCGGCGATCGAACTGCAGCCCGAGCAGGTGGCGCAGGCGCTGGCGGCGACCGGCATCGGCTTCATGTACGCCCCGGTGCACCACCCGGCGATGAAGGTGGTGGCGCCGGTGCGGCGCGAGATGGGCGTGCGCACCATCTTCAACATCCTCGGCCCGCTGACCAACCCGGCCGGCGCGCCGAACATCCTGATGGGCGTGTTCCACCCCGACCTGGTCGGCATCCAGGCGCGCGTGCTGCAGGAACTGGGCGCCGAACGCGCGCTGGTGGTGTGGGGCCGCGACGACATGGACGAACTCTCGCTCGGCGCCGGCACCCTGGTCGGCGAGCTACGCGACGGCCAGGTCCGCGAGTACGAAGTGCACCCGGAGGACTTCGGCATCGCCATGTCGGCCAGCCGCAACCTCAAGGTCGCCGACGCCGCCGAATCGATGGCGATGCTGCGCGCGGTGCTCGACAACGTGCCCGGCCCGGCGCTGGACATCGTCGCCTTCAACGCCGGCGCGGCGCTGTACGTGGCCGGCCTGGCCGCCGACATCGGTGCCGGCATCGCCCTGGCGCGTGCGGCCATCGCCGATGGGCGTGCGCGGGCGAAGCTGGAGGCGTATGTGGCGTGTACGCAGGGTCTGGTCGGGGCCCGGGACCCGGGACCCGGGACCCGCTAAGCGCAGGGCGTCGCCGATCTGCGGCCCCTCGTCTCGACTCGAGCATGTCGTCGGTTGCACTACTTGCATGGCGGCCCAGGCTGTTGCGGGTCCCGGGTCCCGATCCCTTCTTTACCCCACATCGCCGATAATCCGGCCATCCCCCAGGATTCCCACCGCATGAGCAGCGACATTCTCCGCACCATCCTCGCGCGCAAGGCCGACGAGATCGCCGAGCGCAGCGCGCGCGTGCCGCTGGCCGAGCTGGTCGCCCGCGCCGAGGCCATGCCGCCGACCCGCGGCTTCGCCCGCGCGCTGCAGGCGGCCATCGCCAACGGCGACCCGGCGGTGATCGCCGAGGTCAAGAAGGCCAGCCCGTCCAAGGGCGTGATCCGCCCGGACTTCCACCCGGCCGACATCGCGGTCAGCTACGAATTCGGCGGCGCCGCCTGCCTGTCGGTGCTGACCGACGAGGACTTCTTCCAGGGCCACGACCGCTATCTGCAGCAGGCGCGCGACGCCTGCACCCTGCCGGTGCTGCGCAAGGACTTCACCATCGATCCGTACCAGGTGTACGAGGCGCGCACGCTCGGCGCCGACTGCATCCTGCTGATCGTGGCCGCGCTGGACGACCTGCAACTGGCCGAGCTGTCGTCGCTGGCCCTGCAGCTGGGCATGGACGTACTGGTGGAAGTGCACGACATCGACGAACTGGAGCGCGCGCTGCAGGTGCCGGCGCCGCTGATCGGCATCAACAACCGCAACCTGCGCACCTTCGAGGTGTCGCTGCAGACCACCTTGTCGATGCAGGACGCAGTGCCGCGCGACCGCCTGCTGGTCACCGAAAGCGGCATCCTCGGCCCGGATGACGTGGCGCTGATGCGCGGCGCCGGCGTGCACGCGTTCCTGGTCGGCGAGGCGTTCATGCGCGCCGAGGAGCCCGGCGAGGCGCTGCGCCAGCTGTTCTTCGCGGCATGAGCGGGCAGGCGCCGAGTCCGTACCCGCTGCCGCGCGCCGACGCGCCGCTGGTGGTATTCGATTTCGACCACACCCTGTACGACGGCGATTCCGGCAGCCACCTGTTCGCCTGGCTGATCAAGCGCAATCCGCTGCGCCTGGCCGCCGCGGTGCTGGCCACCCCGTTGCTGGGGCCGCTGGTGGCGATGCTGCCGACCCGCCGCACCGGCATCTCCGGCTACGTCTGGATCGCCAGCTTCGGCCTGCGCCGCGCGCGCGAGTTCAACCGCATCATCGACCAGTACGTGCTGCAGCATCAGGCGCAGATCCGCCAGCGGCTGCTGCCGCAGG
>NZ_AQOK01000384.1:0-1952 GCF_000364645.1 Xanthomonas sp. SHU 308
TGTTCGCCCGGCACCGCGCCGCCGGCGATCGCGTGGTGGTCGCCACCGGTGCGCCGCCGGAACTGGCGCGCGCCATCCTCGGCTTCGTCGCGCACCAGGACGTGCCGGTGGTCGGCAGCCTGATCGGCCCGCGCCTGGGCGCGGTCACCGCCACGCGCCACTGCCACAACGAGGAAAAGATGCGCATGCTGCGCGAACTGGGCTACGGCGAGATCGCCATGGCCTATTCCGACAGCACCGCAGACCTGCCGCTGTTGCAGGCCGCGGCCGCGCCGGTGGTGGTCAATCCCAAGCACGGCGCGGTGGCGGTGTTCCGCCGGCTGCTGCCGTCCGGCACGCCGATCCTCAACTGGGGCTGCCGCGACCGCGCCGGCGACGCTGGCGGTTCCCGCTAGGGCGCGCCGCGGCGGGGAAGGCCGGCATCAGCCGCCGGCAGCCCCGCGGTAAGCGCTGTCGCTGCCCACCAGCGCATGGTGCAGCGGCGCGATCCATTGCCCGCGGTCGATGTCGTAGGCGCCGAAGCTGCCCTCGAATTCCCAATACGCCCAGGCGAAATGGCGTTTCTCGGCGGCGTTGACCACCGCCACCGTCCAGGCCAGGCGATCGGCCGGCGGCGCCTGCTCGTAGGCACCGAACTCGCCCAGCAGTACCTGCCGATGGTGCGCCTTGGCCCAGGCCGCGATGCGGTCGAATTCCCCGTACAGCTTGGTCCGGTCGGCCGCACTGCCCCAGCTCACGCCGGTGTGGTCGCGGATGTCCGCAGGGGCCCACGGCGCGCCCTGGTGGGTGAAGCGGAACGGGTTGTAGTAGTGCACGGTGACCAGCAGGTGCGCATCGTCCTCGGGCAGGCGCAGGCTGTCGAGCGCGGTGAAGGAATTGCTGCTGGCCGGGCCCACCACCACCGTGCGGGTCGGATTGTCGCGGCGGATGATCTGCAACGCATCGCGTAGCAAATCGTTCCACACCGCGCTGGTCATCTGGCCGTTGGGCTCGTTGAGGATCTCGAACAGCACCGACGGCGGCGCATGGCGGTAGCGCGGGGCGACCTGGCTCCAGAACGCCAGCAGCCTGGTCCGGCACAGCGCGGCATCGGCGGCGCACGGGTGGAAGTCGTGTTCGTCCAGGATCACGTTCAGGCCCGCGGCGGTGGCCTGGTCGACCACCGTATCCAGCGTCTTCAGCCAGGTCGGGTCGAGCCGGTTGTCCGCGTCCATGTGCGCGAACGCCTGCAGGTTGACCCGCACCGTGCGGAAGCCGCCGTCGCGGATCGTGCGGTACAGCGGCGGGCGGAAACGCGCCTTCGCCGGGTCGTTCCACAGCGGGTCGTAGCCGAGGATGTTGACCCCGCGCCCGAGCCGGGCGAAGGCGTCGTCGGCCTGCGCGCGCGGCGCCGGCAGCGCCAGACACAACAAGGCCAGGAGCAATGGGATGGCACGCATGGCGGTCTCGCGGGGCAGGGGAGTGGCGAGACGCGCGGCCATCGGCGGCGGCATCCCGGCCGCGATCATCGCGCGGCCCACCCCGGCAAAAGCGAACGCGGCCTGACCGCAGATCGGGTCACCAGCGCAACGGCTTCAGGCGCCGCGGAGACCGCCTTTGCGAATCCCGACTCCCGACTCCCAAATCCCCGGCGTCAGCCCACCCAGCGATACAGCGCCCCGCCCACCTGATACAGGCTGATGCCCAGCACCAGCAGGCCCACCGCCACCAGCACCCAGCGCTCGCGCACGCGCTTGACCAGCAGCGCCGCCAGCGGCGCGGCGAGCATGCCGCCGACCAGCAGGCCGAGCACGATGTCCAGGTGCTGCACGCCCATGGTCAGCAGGAAGGTCAGCGAGATCGACAGCGTCACCAGGAACTCGGCGGCGTTGACCGTGCCGATGGTGGTGCGGGCCTGGCCGCCGTGGGCGAGCAGGGTCGAGGTCGCCACCGGGCCCCAGCCGCCACCGCCG
>NZ_AQOK01000385.1:0-6381 GCF_000364645.1 Xanthomonas sp. SHU 308
GACGTCGGCGGCAGCCGCGCGGCCGGCCGCGCCGCCGCGCTGGCCGCGGCCGGGATCTGGCTGGCGCTGTCGTTCCTGGGCCTGCTGTTCCAGCAGCGCCAGCGCCTGGCACGGCTGCGCCAGCGCAGCCGGCGCGAACTGGAGGCGTTGCTGCAGCAGCATGCGCAGGAGCTGCGCACCGCCCAGGACGGTATCGTGCAGGCCGCGCAGCAGGCCGACACCGGCCTCAGCCGCAGCCTGGAGCACCTGCCGCAGGGCGTGGTGATCATCGATGCGCAACTGCGCCTGGTGGCGTGGAATTCGCGCTATCTGGAGATCTTCCGCTTCCCGCCGGAACTGATCCGGGTCGGGCGCCCGATCGAGGATGTGTTCCGCTACAACGCACGCCGCGGCCTGCTCGGCCCCGGCCCGGTGGAAGCGGCGATCCAGCGCCGCCTGGACCACCTGCGCAGCGGCCGTCCGCACATGCGCGAGAGCGAGAAGGACGACGGCACGGTGCTGGAGATCCGCGGCAATCCGCTGCCCGACGGCGGCTTCGTGACCAGCTACGCCGACATCACCAGCTACAAGAACGCCGCGCGCGAACTGCGCTCGCTGGCCGACGCGCTGGAGCATCGCGTCGCCGAGCGCACCCACGACCTGGCCGAGGCCAAGCGCGAGGCCGAGAACGCCAATCGCTACAAGACCCGCTTCGTGGCCTCGGCGGTGCACGACCTGCTGCAGCCGCTCAACGCCGCGCGCATGTTCGTCTCGGCGCTGCGCGGCAAGTTGCACGAGGCCGATGCGCGGCAGATCGCCGACCATGTCGACAACGCGCTGGCGGCGCAGGACGCGATCCTCAACAGCCTGCTGGACATCTCGCGACTGGAAGCGGGCACATTGAAGACGCAGGTGCAGGACCTGGCGCTGGACCCGCTGCTGCAGACCCTGGCACGCGAGTTCGGCATCGTCGCCGAAGGCCGTGGGCTGCGCCTGGACTACGTACCGACCCGCGCCACCGTGCGCAGCGACGCGACCCTGCTGCGGCGCATCCTGCAGAACTTCCTCTCCAACGCGGTGCGCTACACCCCGCGCGGACGGGTGCTGCTGGGTTGCCGGCGCGACGGTGCGCAGTTGCGCATCGAAGTGCACGACCAGGGACCGGGTATTCCCGACGCCCTGCAGCAGGAGATCTTCGAAGAATTCCGCCGGCTTGGCGACGGCGTCGCCAACGACCGCGGCGCCGGCCTCGGCCTGGCGATCGTGGAGCGCATCGGCCGCCTGCTCGGCCACCGTATCGGCCTGCGCTCGCAGTTGGGCCGCGGCAGCGTGTTCTCGGTGACCGTGCCGCTGGGCGATGCCGCTGCGGCGCAACGCCAGGTGCCGGCGGCGATGGCCAGCGACAACGGCGACGACCCGATCCTGCATGGCTGCCGGGTCTGGTGCATCGACGACGACCCGCGCGTCTGCGAGGCCAGCCGGACCCTGCTGACGCGCTGGGCCTGCCAGGTGGAACTGGCCGCCGGCCCGGACCAGGCGCTGGCCGCAGCGCAGCCGGCACAGGCGCCGGAACTGGTATTGCTGGACGTGCGCATGGGCGACTGCCACGGCCCGACCCTGTTCGCGCAGCTGTGCGCACGCTGGCAGGCCGAGCCGCGGGTGATCCTGGTCACCGCCGAAGCCGATCCGGCGCTGCGCACCTTGGCACAGGACCGCGGCTGGGGCTTCCTGGCCAAACCGGTCCGCGCGCCAGCCCTGCGCGCACTGATGACGCAGATGTTGCTGCGGCGTGGGTGAGGCTTTTGCTTGGGTTTGGTTTGGTTTTGGGTTCGGGGAGTTTGGATCTCTAGCTGCCGTACCCTCATCCGCCCCTGCGGGGCACCTTCTCCCGGTGGAGAAGGAAAAAGCCGGCGGCGCCGCGCGTTAGCCCCTCTCCCCCCGGGAGGGGGGTTGGGGTGAGGGTACGGGGCGCCGCGCGATGTCTACCACTCGCGCGGGGCGATCAGCTCTTCGACGTCGGCGTCTTCGAAACCATAGGCCTTGGCGATGTGCAGGAAATCCACGCCGATGTTCTCGCTTGCGGCGGTCTCGATCTCGCTGTCGTGGGCCTCGAACTCCAACGCCAGCTTGTTGAACTCTTCGGTGGCGGCATGGGTGAGCCGGTACAGCGCCGGCAGGTCTGCCGGTGCCTGCGCCTCGATCGCCTCGCACAACCGCAGCAGGATCTTCTGTCCCTTGCCGACCAGCGACGGGGGGAAGTAGTCGTCGTCCAGCATCTCCTGAAGGAACGGATAGTGGGCGGTCTGCTCGTTGCGGAGGGTCGTGGTGGGCATGGTCCGGTGGTCTCCGCCCGCGGGGGGCGCGGGCATCGGCGCATAGCATCGCGTATCCGGGCGCCGCAGAAAACGCCCCCCGCCGGCGCCCGGTTCAGGCCTCGCCTTCCGGCTCCAGCGCCTTCACCAGCACCGCGGCCTGGGTGCGGCTGTGGCATTCGAGCTTCTTCAGGATCGCGGTCACGTGGACCTTGACGGTGTTCTCGGCCAGGCCCAGTTCGTAGGCGATCTGCTTGTTGAGCAGGCCGTCGGCCAGGCACAACAGCACCCGGAACTGCTGCGGGGTCAGTTGCGCCAGGCGCGCCGCCAGCTGCGCGTCGGCCTCCGACCGCGCCGCGGTCAGCGGTGGGAACCAGGTGCCGCCGTCGAGCACCGCCGCCACCGCAATGCCGATGGTCTCGGCCGGCGAGGACTTGGGAATGAAGCCGGCCGCGCCGAACTGCTGCGCGCGGCGGATCACCCGCGGATGGTCGTTGGAGGAAATCACCACCACCGGCACGTCCGGGCGCTCGCCGCGCACGTGCAGCAGGGCCGAGAAGCCGCGCGCGCCGGGCATGGCCAGGTCCAGCAGGATCAGATCGGCATCGGCCTGCGCGGCCAGCGCGGCATCCAGGGTGCCAGCGCTGGCCGCCTCCACCACCAGGGCACGCGGCAAGGCCTCGCGCAGCGCGTGCAGCACGGCGGCGCGGAACAGCGGGTGGTCGTCGGCGACCAGGATCGTCGGGGCATCCATGGGCGTGAAGGCGGCTGGCATGACGCTGCAACGCGGCGTCGGGTGGGCGCGGACAACGCGCAGGACCCGCAGTGTACGTGCGTGGCCGCTGGATGCCGAGTGCGCGAGACCCGATCGGGCGGCGGCGGGTTGCCCGAGACCGGCGTGCCGGGTGCCTGCGGAGAAACTCGTGCAGGACGCCGCGCACAACACCGCCACGCCGCGCATTGGCGCTCCGCAGCGCGCAGCAAGGCGTCCTCGGCCGCGCATTCAAGGCCGGCCCCACCATGGCCGATAACACGGCGTGACCGTCTCGTTCTCCAATCTGCTGGGCCGCCTGCCGCTGGCCGCGTCCTGCCTCATCGTGTGCCTGGCGCTCGCGCCGGACGTGTCCGCGGCCGTCACCGCAAGCGACGACGAGCTGCCCAGCAGCCTGGAGCACTTCGGCCTGGACGAGGGCCTGTCGCAGCTGTCGATCAACGCCCTGCAGAGCGACGACCAGGGCTTCCTGTGGGTCGGCACGCAGGAAGGCCTGAACCGCTTCGACGGGCATCTGTTCCGCGCCTACCGGCGCGAACTCGGCAGCGACAGCCGACAGAGCCTGCTCAGCAGCAGCATCGACAGCATCGGCTTCGAGCCGCGCGGCACCCGCCTGTGGCTGGGCACCAACGACGCCGGCCTGGAAGTGATCGAGCTGGCCACCTGGCAACACCACCGTCTCGACGCGAAGCAGGGCCTGTCGCACAACCGCGTCACCCAGATCCTGATCGATCCGCAGGGCGGCGCATGGCTGGGCACCGAACGCGGCATGGACCGGGTCGAGGCCGACCTGCAGCGGGCGCGCCCGCTGGGCGGCGATGCGCCGGTGGTGGGCCTGACCTGGATGCCGGACGGCAAGCAACCGGTGGCACTGGACCGGCAATGCCGGTTGTGGCGGCTGGGCCGCGACGCGCGCGAGGAACTGCCGGCACCGCGCGGCATCGACGAATGCGTGGGCCTGCAGTCCGGCCCGGAAGGGCTGTGGCTGGCCTCGGCGAGCGGCGGCCTGTTCCAGCTCGATGCGCAGGGCGCGGTGCTGGCGCACTGGACGCCAGCGCAGTTGGCCACCGGCGGCAGCGACCTCAGCGCGCTGATCCGGCTGCGCGACGGCCGCGTGCTGGTCGGCACCACCAATGCCACGGTGACGCAACTGGACAGCGCGCAGCATGCGCCGCAGCGGCTGAGCTTCGACATGCCGCCCAACAGCGCCATCATCCGTTTCTACCAGGCACCCGACGGCACCTGGTGGATCGGCACCTACACCGGCGGGCTGTACCGGGTGCGTCCGTTGTCGGCGGTGATCCGCAACGACGAGGAGCGCGTCAGCGACACCCATGCGTGGCCCAGCAGCAGCGTGCGCAGCATCTGGCGCGACGGCGAGCGCATGCTGATCGGCACCGACCAGGGCCTGCTGCTGCGCGACAGCAGCCGTGCCGCCTGGCAGCTGGTGCCCGGGCTGGCCAGCCAGGCGATCCGCAGCATCGCCGCCGACCGCGACGGCTGGTGGCTGGGCACGCGCCAGGGGCTGTGGCGCCTGGACCGCAACGGCACAGTGCGGCGCCTGGGTGGGCTGGCCGACGAGCACGTCAACGATCTGCTGCTGGAAGGCGACACGCTATGGGTGGCCACCCGCCGCGGCCTGACCCGCGTGGTCGATGGGCGCGTGCGCAACGATCCGCGCTGGGCACCCCTGAACGGGCACACCCTGACCCGGGTCTACCGCGACAGCGAAGACACGCTGTGGATCGGCTGCAACGACTGCGGCGTGTGGCGCATGCGCAGCGGCCGTCCCGCCGAGCCCTACCGCCCGCGCGGCAGTACCCTGTACCCGTCGGTGTGGTCGCTGTACGAGCACGACGGCGTGCTGTGGGTGGGCACCTTCTCCGGCGGGCTGTACCGCATCGACCTCAAGCGCGACGTGGCGCTGCGCTACAGCGACCGCGAGGGGCTCAGCAGCAACGTCATCTACACGATCCTGCCGGATCCGCAGGGGCGGCTATGGCTCAGCACCAACAACGGCCTGAGCGTGCTGGATCCGCGCACGCGCATCGTGCAGAGCCTGGGCCGCCGCGACGGCCTGCAGAACCAGGAGTACAACAGCGGCCGCGGCTACCGCGACGCGCACGGCCTGCTGTATTTCGGCGGCACCCAGGGCGTGGACGTGATCGATCCCACGCGCCTGCCGCTGCGCAGCCCGCAGGCGCGCGCGGTACTCACCGACCTGCGCATCCTCAATGCCGGCGAGGACCGCGACGGCGGCGAGAACCAGACCGAGAGCGACGTGGTCTACGCGCAGCGCATCGCCCTGGACCACCGCGACAACGTGTTCACCATCGGCATGACCGCGATCGACTTCGCCGCCCCGGGCACCGCGCGCCTGCGCTACCGCGTCGACGGGCTGCAGAAGGGCTGGGTATACCCGCAGACCGCGCACAGCGACTTCTCGGTCAGCCACCTGCCACCGGACCGCTACACGCTGGTGGTGGAAGCGGCCGGGCGCGACGGCCAATTCGGTGGCGCGCGGCGGCTGCAGATCGAGGTGCTGCCGCCGCCGTGGCGGCATCCGCTGGCCTACGCCGGCTACGTCGTGCTGGGCCTGGCGCTGCTCGGCCTGGCGCTGCAGCGGGTGCGGCACACGGTCAACCGCGAGCGCGACATGGTGGAACTGCTCAACCTGACCGTGGCCGAGCGCACCCGCCAGCTCGAACGCGCCAACCAGCAGTTGCTGCAGAGCAATGCGCGCCTGCAGGCGGCCACACGCCTGGATCCGCTGACCCAGGTCGCCAACCGCCGCGAGCTGCAGGACTGGCTGGCGCGCGAATGCCCGGCCCTGCTGGCGGCGCTGGACGAAGGCAGCAGCGCCGATGCGCTGTACTTCTTCATGATCGACGTGGACAACTTCAAGCGCATCAACGACGACTACGGCCACCAGGCCGGCGACGCCGCGCTGGTGCACTGCGCCGATCGCCTGCGCGGACTGTGCGGCGAACGCGACCTGCTGGTGCGCTGGGGCGGCGAGGAGTTCCTGCTGGTCACCCGCCTGCCGCGCGAAGACGTCGCCAGCGACCTGGCCGAACGCCTGCGCGCGGCGGTGGCGACGCAGCGCTTCGCGCTGGCCGAGCGCGAACTGACCCTGACCTGCTCCATCGGCTTCGCCCCGTGGCCGTTCGTCGCCGCGTGGCCGGCGCTGGGCGACTGGGAACAGAGCGTGGGCCTGGCCGACCGCTGCCTCTACGCCGCCAAGGGCGCCGGCAAGGACGCCTGGGTGGGACTGGCCCCGGGCGCGGCGCCGGACCGGCCGCGCCTGCACGCGCTGCT
>NZ_AQOK01000386.1:0-7250 GCF_000364645.1 Xanthomonas sp. SHU 308
AGGCGCGGCGGCTGCGGCGCTGGCGCCGCCCTCGGCCACTTCGATCAGCGCCACCACCTTGCCCTCGGATAGGCTGTCGCCGACCTTGACCTTGATCTCCTTGACCACACCGGCGAATGGCGACGGCACTTCCATCGTCGCCTTGTCCGATTCCAGGGTGACCAGGCTCTGGTCCTTCTTCACCGTGTCGCCGGCGGCCACCAGCACTTCGATTACCGGGACGTCGCTGTAGTCACCGATATCGGGGACAAGTGCTTCCTTGATTTCGGCCATGCGGGGAACTCCGGCAACTAATGAGGGGGAAACCCCTATTGTGGCGGCCCGCAGCCGCAGCGCCAACCTTTGGCGGGCAAAAAAGCCCGATCGCCTGCAAGGGGCGCCACTGCAGGCGGACAGTACGCCGGCGCATGTTGCGCAGCCATCGCCGGTGCACCGCCTTCACGGCGCCACGGCTAGGCTCGCCGCAGATTTCCGGAGGGCAGGCATGCGGATCCTGGTGCTGTTGATGGCGTTGGCGATGCCGTTGGTCGCCTGGTTCTCGCAACGTGGCGCGTTCGGCCCGACCAACGGCGCCATCTCCGACCGCTACCCGACCCTGATCGTCGCCGCCGGCTACGCCTTCGCGATCTGGGGTGTGATCTTCCTGCTCGACCTGGCCTTCGGCCTGTGGCAATCCAGCGCGCGACGCCGTCGCGTCAGCGCGCTGGCGCAGGTGCGGGCGCCGGCGGCGCTGGGCTTCGCGCTGACAGCGGCGTGGATGCCGGTGTTCTCGCAGCAGCACTTCCTGCTGGCGCTGGCGGTGATCTGGACCGCGCTGGCGGCGATGCTGCTGGCCGCGCTGCGGCTGTCGCGCGACCCCGCCCCCGAATCGGGCCAGACCCTGTGGGCCTGGCTGCCGCTGTCGCTGCACGCCGGCTGGCTGTCGCTGGCGGCATTCCTGAACACCGCGCAGGTGATCGTGGCCTACCGCTGGCTCTCGACCGAGCGGATGCTGCCGTGGAGCCTGGTGCTGTTCGCGCTGGCGGCGGTGCTGCTGCTGGGCATGAACCGGGCCATGCGCGGCAACCTCGCCTACGCGGCGGCGGCGCTGTGGGCGCTGGCCGCGGTCTATGCCAAACAGGCCGCCAGCACGCTGGCCGGTGCGCAGAGCGCGGCGTGGGTGGCCTTGCTGCTCGCCGCGGTGCTGGCGCTGCAGACGCTGTGGCTGCGCCTGCGCGCGCGGCGCTGATCCATGGATGCAATGCCAGCGCGCCGCCAATCGCCTGTTTTTGCCACATCGCGCTGTCTCGTAAGAGTGGCTTCGGCCGGGCCAGCGTTGTCGGGATAGCCGCGTCGCGGCTGAAGCCGCCCCTGCGCGTGTGCCTCGTGCGTGATTGGAGGCACCCGTCAATCGCCAGCCATCGGCACCCGCAGCCATTGCTGCAGCGGCGACCACGCCTGCAGCAGCCGCGGCCAGGCGAACGCCGCATTGGCCGGGCTGCTGGACGGCAGCGCCAGCAGCACCAGCGGCGGATCGCGCAGCGGCAGGTGCGGCTGCACGAAGCGCGCGAACGCCTGCGCCGCCGCCGCGCCATTGCAGGCGATGGCGCGCAGCTGCGGCAACTGCGCGATGCGCTCGGGCAAGGCATTGGGAATTTCGCTGCCGCGCACGATCGCCGCGTCCAGGCTGCCGCGGCGTCGGCACTGCCCGATCACATCCCACAGGCCCACGCCGGCCGCGTGCAGCGCCTGCATCCGCGCTTCGGCGTCCAGTGCCGCATCGAAGCCGCACAGCGCCGCCATCAGCGGCCAGAACCGGTTGCGCGGATGCGCGTAGTAACGCGCCTGCTGCAACGACGCCGCACCGGGCATGGAGCCGAGCACAAGCACGCGGCAATCGTCGCGAATCTGCGCGGGCAGGCCCTGCAACAGCGGCTGCGTCGTCACGTCGCGCGCACCTGGATGAACAGCCAAAAGTCTTAAAACCTCGTTATTTCAAGCATCGGGCGCAAGTGCCTGAACATCGCCTGCATTCGTCCGGCGAGGGTCGGCGACGATTCATCTTCTCATCGATACGGTGTGCGCGCCCACTCCCGTGGCCCCACAAGAAAAAGATGAGGAGATACCCCATGCGGTCCATTCAGATCCTGAGCCTGGCTGTCGTGTCCGCCCTTGCGTTTGCGCCCGCCGCATTCGCACAGGATGCCGATACCGCTTCCGGCAAGCACTTCTCCGTCGTCGGCAGCGCGACTCTGCTCGACCCGCATTCCAAGCCGGCGGCCGGCCTCGACGTCGATGGCGGCCCGGCGCCGACCATCAGCGCCAGCTGGCTGATCGACGACAACTGGGCGGTCGAACTGTGGGGCGCTGCCGACAAGTTCAACCACCGCGTCAAGGCCGACGGCATCGGCAAGGTCGGTACCGTCGAGCAGCAGCCGATCGCGCTGAGCGGCCAGTACCACTTCGGCCAGGCGGACAACGTGTTCCGTCCGTTCGTCGGCGTCGGTTACTACGAGTCCAACTTCAGCAACGAGAAGCTGGCTGGCCTGAACCCGGACCAGCACATCAGCCTGGACACCGCCAAGGGCGCCATCGGCACCGTCGGCGTGGACATGAACATCAACTCCACCTGGTTCGCCCGTGCCGATGCGCGCTACATGCACTCGCGTCCGGAGCTGAAGGTGGCCGGCGAAGGCACCGGCGAAGACCTGAAGCTGGATCCGTGGCTGTTCAGCTTCGGCGTCGGCGCGCGCTTCTAAGCGTTCCGTCTCCAGCGTTTGCGCAAACGGGCCCGCAAGGGCCCGTTTGTTTTTGTGCGTGCGCCGGATCGCGCGCGCGACCAGCGCAAACCGCATTGCGCGTGCACGCGGGCGCCTTCAGCGCGGCGAGCGATCAAAACCGCGGTAGCGGTCGAACCGGCGCAGGCGCCGCCGCAGCAGCCAGGCGTAGGCGCAGGCATAGCCGAGCAGCAAGGCCGCGGCGGCCAGTAGACTGGCATGACTCATCCAGCCCTCGGTCGGCCACGCCGCACCATCGGCCAGACTGCGTCAGCCTTGCCACAGTCCGGCACCGATGCGTACCGCCACCAGCGCGGTCAGACCCAAGACCAACCACAGGTTCGGCGTGTAGTGCAGCCCGTGCGGCAACGGCTCGAAGCGGGTGGCGACGCTGCCGAGCGCGCCCAGCAGCGCGCCGATGCCCCAGCCGGCCAGCGCATGCGTGGCCGCACCGGGCCACCAGTGCGCGGCGATCAGGGCGAAGACCAGCAACACCACGCTGGACAGCAGCGCCGACCACAGTTGCACCGCGACCAGCCAACCGCGCGCCTGACGCCGCGCCGTGCCCACGCGGAACCGCTGCAGCAGCGACAGCGGCAAGAGCACGGCGGTCACCGCCAGCGCGATCACGATCGCCAGCGGAATGGCCAGCAACAGCGGCATGCGCGTGGCCCGATCAGAACGCCGGCAGCACCGCGCCCTGGTACTTGCGCTGGATGAAGGCCTTCACTTCCGGGCTGGTCAGCGCCTTGGCCAGCTTCTGCACGCGCGGATCGTCCTTGTTGTCGCGACGCGCGACCAGGAAGTTCACGTACGGCGAATCCTTGCTTTCGATCGCCAGCGCGTCGCGGGTCGGGTTGAGGCCGGCGTCGAGCGCGTAGTTGGTGTTGATCAGCGCCAGGTCGACCTGGTCCAGCACCCGCGGCAGCATCGCCGAATCCAGCTCGCGGAACTTCAGCTGCTTGGGATTGGCGACGATGTCGCGCTGGGTGGACAGCGCATTGCTCGGGTCCTTGAGCTTGATGACCCCGGCCTTGTCCAGCAGGATCAGCGCGCGGCTGTTGTTGCTGGGGTCGTTGGGGATCACCACGTCGGCGCCCTGCGGCAGCGCGTCCAGCGACTTGTAGCGGCGCGAGTAGGCGCCGAACGGTTCGATGTGCACGCCGACCACGGCCACCAGGTCGCTCTTGCGGTCGCGGTTGTAGGCCTGCAGGTAGGGCTCGGTCTGGAAGTAGTTCACGTCGATCTGCTTCTGCACCACCTGGTCGTTGGGCTGCACGTAGTCGTTGAACACGCGCACGTCCAGGGTCAGGCCCTGCTGCTCCAGCATCGGCTTGACCACCTCCAGGATCTCGGCGTGCGGCACCGCAGTGGCGGCGACGCTGAGATGGTCGTCGGCGGCGCCGGCATCGGGCTTGCCGCAGCCGCCGAGCACGAGCACGGCGCTGGCGAGCAGGAGGCGGAACGGGAATCGGGTCATGGCAGGTATCCGGAGAAACGGGGGGAGTGGAGGAGCGCGACCCGCGGCCGCGATGCGTGCACGCTAGCAGACGGCCGTGCAGGCGGGGCGATCCATGCGCGCAGGAGCGGCTTCAGCCGCGACCGCTCACCGGTCGGGGTCGCGGCTGAAGCCCTACCGCGGTACGCAGGACATCAGCGCCGGCTGTAGTGCGCGACCAGACGGTCGCCGAGCATCTGCAACGCCTGCACCAGCAGCAACAGGATCACCACCGTCACCAGGGCCACATCGGCGTGCGAGCGCTGGTAGCCGTCGCGGTAGGCCAGGTCGCCGAGGCCGCCGGAACCGATCGCGCCGCCCATCGCGGTGAAGCCGATCAGGGCGATGGTGGTCACCGTGGCGCCGGCGATCAGGCCCGGCCGCGCTTCCGGCAGCAGTACCCGCGTCACCAGTTGCCAGGTGGTCGCGCCCATCGCCAGGCTGGCCTCGACCACGCCGCGGTCCACTTCGCGCAGTGCGGTCTCCACCAGCCGCGCGTAGAACGGCGCCGCGCCCACCACCAGCGGCAAGATCGCGCCGCGCACGCCCAGCGAGGTGCCCATCGCCCACAGCGTCAGCGGGATCATCGCGATCATCAAAATGATGAAGGGCACCGAGCGCAGCACGTTGATGACCAGCGCCAGGCTGCCGTACAGCAGCGGCTTCTGGTGGGTCTGGCGCGGGCCGGTGAGGAACAGCAGCACGCCCAGCGGCAGGCCGATCAGCAGGGTCAGCGGCAGCGAACCGCCGAGCATCAGCAGGGTGTCGACGGTGGCGCGACCGATCTCGCTCCACTTGCCGGCATCGAGATTGCGGAAGAAGCCGGTGGCGGCGGTGGCGATCGGACTCATCGGCGCAGCTCCTGCACATGCACGCCGGCGGCGACGAAGGCGGCCTGCGCCGCGTCCATGTCGCCACCGACCAGGGCCACGGTCAGTTGGCCGTACGGGGTGTCCTTGATCCGGTCGATGCGCCCGGACAGGATGTTGTAGTCCACCGCGGTGGCGCGGGCGATGCGCCCGAGCAGCGGCGCGTAGGTGTCGGTGCCGAGGAAGGTCAGCCGCAGGATGCGCCCGTCCACGGCGGTGAAATCGCGGTACAGCTCGGCCTCGTCGACGTGCTCGGCCTCGGACACGAAGCGCTTGGTGGTCGGATGCTGCGGGTGCAGGAACACCTCGGTGACCGGCCCACTCTCGACCAGGTGCCCGGCATCGAGCACCGCCACGCGATCGCAGACCCGGCGGATCACTTCCATCTCGTGGGTGATCAGCACGATGGTCAGACCCAGCTCGCGGTTGATCTGCGCCAGCAGCGCCAGCACCGAGGCGGTGGTCTGCGGGTCCAGCGCGCTGGTGGCCTCGTCGCACAGCAGGATCCGCGGCCGCGTGGCCAGGGCGCGGGCGATGCCGACGCGCTGCTTCTGTCCGCCCGACAGCTGCGCCGGGTACTTGTCGGCATGCGCGGTCAGCCCGACCCGCTCCAGCAGCTCGGCCACCCGCGCGTGGATCTCCACACGCGGCGTGCCGGCCAGTTCCAGCGGGAACGCGACGTTGCCGGCGACCGTGCGCGAGGACAGCAAGTTGAAGTGCTGGAAGATCATGCCCACGCGCTGGCGCAGCGTGCGCAGCCCGGCGCGGTCCAGCGCGGTGACGTCCTCGCCGTCGATGATCAGGCGGCCGCCGCTGGGTTCCTCGAGCCGGTTGATCAGCCGGATCAGGGTCGACTTGCCGGCGCCGGAGTGGCCGATGATGCCGAACACCTCGCCGGCCTCAATGCGCAGGTCGAGCGGATGCAGCGCCACGACCGGCTGGCCGGCGACGGAATAGGACTTGTGCAGGCGCTCGAACTGGATCAACGCGCGGGACCGGCAGCGACGGGGGGCGCAAAGCCTAGCAGGCCAGGATGGCGTGCGTTATTCCATTCGATTCTAACGTACGCGCGCATCGCGAGGCCTATGGGCGTGCCTGCGGCGGCGGATGCGCCACCGCGCGGACCCGCTCGCGATGCAGCAGGTACAGGCCGCTGGCGACGATGATCGCCCCGCCCACCCAGGTCCAGGCGTCGGGCAGCTTGCGCCACAGCAGCCAGTCCCAGGGGATCACCCACAGCAGGCCGCTGTACTCCAGCGGCGCGACCAGCGAGGCGTCGCCGCGGCGGAACGCCTGGGTCAGCGCCACCTGGCCCAGCGCCCCGGCCAGGCCCATGCCGGCGATCCAGCCGGTGTCGGCCGGGCGCAGCGGGATCCAGTCCGGGAGCGCCAACGCGCCGGCGCCCAGCGCCATGATCAGCAGGAACCACACCACCAGCGACTGCGAGGTGTCGGTGCGCGCCAGCAGGCTGACCAGCACCGAGGCGACCGCGTAGGCGATGGCCGCCAGCAGCACCATCAGCCCCGGCAGCGAGACGAACCCGTCCATGCCCGGGCGCAGCACCACAAGCACGCCGATCAGGCCGACGCCGATCGCCGCCCAGCGCCGCGGGCCCACGTATTCGCCGAGCAGCGGCACCGACAGCGCCGCCACCAGCAGCGGCGCGACGAAGTAGATGGTGTAGGCGGTGGACAGCGGCAGGCTGCGCAAGGCCCAGGCGAAGCAGCCGATCATGGCGATGCCGAGCACGCCGCGCAGCAGGTGCAAGCCCCAGCGCACCGGCCAGATCGCGCGCGGCCCGGCGCTGGCCAGCACCCACACCAGCACGAACGGCAGCGAAGCCCCACCGCGCAATGCCGCGACCTGCAGCGCCGGATAGTGCGTGCTGAGCTGCTTCATCGACGCATCCATCAGCGAAAAGAACGCGACCGCGGCGATCATCCACGCAGCGGCGGCGGCATTGGAACGGGAGTTGGGCATCGGCGCATTATCGCCGCGATCGGCGATGCGCGTGGTGCCGGGGCTCATCGCGTCGGGACTGAAGTCCCTCCCACATGACTCCAGCCGGCGCACCGGCCGATGCCGCTTCTTGTGGGAGCGACTTCAGGGCACCTCTAAAAACCCCGA
>NZ_AQOK01000387.1:0-5874 GCF_000364645.1 Xanthomonas sp. SHU 308
CTCCAGGTCGTGGCAGGTTGTTCGAGGTGCCCTGAAGTCGCTCCCACAGGGGCTTGCGGCGAGCCCGCCGGGTGCACTGTGGGAGGGACTTCAGTCCCGACGCATTGCGCCATCGGAAGGCTCACCACCTCGCGCGTCGCGGATGCATGACCGTTGACTCCTGCGGAACGGCGCGATGCGTGACGGACACCGGTGGTTGGCGCTGTCCCCCGAAGGCGCCCCGCGGGCGCTGCGCCTGCCGCACGTCGACGGCAGGCGCCTCGGTATGCGGCCGGCTCAGCGCAGCTCGCGTTCGAACAGCTTGAGGATGCGCTTGTACTCGTCCAGCCAGGAATCGGCGCGGGTGAAGCCGTGCTTCTCCAGCGGATACGGCGCGATCTCCCAGTTGTCCTTGTGCAGCTCGATCAGCTTCTGGGTCATGTCGACCGAGTCCTTGAAGAACACGTTGTCGTCGACCATGCCGTGGGCGATCAGCAGGTGGTCGCGCAGGCCGCTGGCGTATTCGATCGGCGAGGAGGTGCGGTAGGCCTCCGGGTCCAGGTCCGGGGTGTTGAGGATGTTGGAGGTGTATTCGTGGTTGTACTGGCTCCAGTCGGCCACCGGGCGCAGCGCGGCGCCGGCCTTGAACGTGCCGGGGCTGCGGAACAGCGCCATGTAGGTCATGAAGCCGCCGTAGGAACCGCCGTAGATGCCGGCGCGGCTGCGGTCGCCCTGCTTGCTGTCGACCAGCCAGTCCAGGCCGTCCAGGTAGTCCTCCAGCTCCGGATGGCCCATGTCGCGGTAGATCGCGGTGCGCCAGTCGCGGCCGTAGCCGGCGCTGGCGCGGTAGTCCAGGTCCAGCACGATGTAGCCCTTCTGCACCAGCAGGTTGTGGAACATCTGCTCGCGGAAGTACGGGGTGTAGCGCGCCGACACGTTCTGCAGGTAGCCGGCGCCGTGAACGAACATCACCACCGGATAGCGCTTGCCCGGCTCCGGCTGCGCCGGACCGTAGTACTTGCCCCAGACGGTGCCGGCGCCGTGCTTGGACGGCACCTGTACGAACTGCGGCTGTACCCATTGGCGCGCCTTGAACGCGGCACTGCGGGTGTCGGTGAGCACGCGCGCGTTGCCGCCGGCGGCCGGCAGCACCGCCAGTTGCGGCGGCAGGTAGGGGCCGGAATAGTGCACCAGCAGCTGCTGGCCGTCCGGCGACAGCGCGAAGTCCTCCACGCCGTCCAGCGAGGTCAGTTCGGCGACGCTGTCGTTGCGCAGGTCGAGCTTGCACACCTCGTAGTCGCCCGGCCACTTGCGGTTGCACAGGAACAGGAAGCCCTGGCCGTCGGCGCTGACCACCGGCGCGGACACTTCCCACTTGCCGGAGGTGCGCTGGCGCGGCTTTTCGGCGCCGCGCTGGGTGTACAGGTGCGAGTAGCCTGACTGCTCGGACAGCAGCCACAGCGTCTGGTTGTCCGGCATCCAGCCGAAGTCGTTGAAGCTCCAGTTGATCCAGGACGGATCGGTGAGGCGGTGGCGCGGCTGCAGCACCGCCTTGTCCAGGTCGACGCTGGCGATCCAGCGATCCTTGTTGTCCACCGCGCGCAGCAGCACGGCGACATTGCGGCCGTCCTCGCTCCAGTGCATCGAGGCGCCGCTGCCGTCGCCGTCGGTTTCCACGCGCACCGCGCGCGGACCCTGCAGCGGCTCCTGCTTGGCGGCCTTGCGCAGCGCCGCCAGCGGATCGGTGCCGATGCCGGGCAGCACCGACAGGTCGAGCTTGCGTGCGCTGCCGGCCACCGCGTCGACCAGCCACAGGGTCTGCGCCACCGGCGAATTGCGCCCGACCAGGGTGCGCGCTTCCTGGAACTCGGCGTAGCCGGATTCGGTGACGTACTTGGGCATCTTGCTGTCGCGGCCTTCCTCGGCGCCCTTGGCGTGGGTCACCACCAGCAGGTGGCGGCCGTCCGGCGACAGCGCGCTGTCGTCGACCACCACGTCGTCGCCCAGGTACACCGGTGCCGGCGCGCGGCTGCTGTCGGCGCGGCGCCAGGCCTGCTCCTGCTGGCGCAGCAGCTCGCGCTGGGCGCGGTCGCGGGCCAGGGTTTCCAGGGTGCGCAGCTGCTGGTCGCGCAGCACGTCGGGCTTGGGCGCGGCATCGGGATCGCGCTCGGCCTTGAGCACCGCGGCCTGCTGCACGCCGCCGCCCGGGCTCCAGCGGTACCAGTCGTTGCCGACCCGCCACAGCGCGCCGCCATCGCTGGTGAACTGCGGCCGCGCCGCGGCCTGGTTGCTGCGGGTCAGCTGGGTCAGCGCGCCGCTGCGCAGGTCGCGCAGGAACACGTCGCCGTTGCGCACGAACAGCATGCGCTGGCGGCGGGTGTCGTAGACCGGGTTGGCCGCGTCCAGGGTGCTGCGCTGGGCGTCCTCGACCCGCTGCGCGGCGCCGCCGTCGACGCCCTGGCGGTAGGTGTCGCGCACCGGGCTGCCGGTGCGCTTGAGCTGGTACTGCACCTGGCGCCCGTCCCAGGCCCACCAGGCGTCCTCGACCGGCGGCCCGATCCAGTCCGGATCGGCCATGGCCTGCTCGATGGTCAGCGGGGCGGCAGCTTCCTGGGCCGCGGCCAGCGGCGGCAGGCAGGACAGGGACAGCAACACAACAGCGCTCAGGGCGAGACGACGCATCTGGAATTCCGGGCGAACGGCAAACCGCAAGCGTAGCAGCCGCCAGGGTGGCGGCGATTGCGCCGTTGGTCATGGGCGCGACCGGGAGCGGAGGCCCTGTAATCTTGGTGACGGCGCTGGCGGACGCGCGCCGGGTAGATCGGCGCACGCGGTGGCTGCGCCATGATCGCTCGTCACACCGCGCGTCGCTTCAGGTCACGACGGCCTGGAATGACGCAGGCCAAGGTCGGCACGCCACCGGGCAAGCAAGCATGCAAACGCGAGGGAACCATGAAAAGTGTGCTTGTGTTGGCGGCGCTTGCAACAATTGGCGGACAGCAAACGCACGACTTGCCGAAGACCGACTGCGCCTCCAGCTTGCGCCCGCTCGAAACCATTCAGCCAGCGCTGCCAGGGCGCACGGGAAGCCAGTTCATCGGCTCGATCTACGTCGCGATCGTGATCGAAAGGAACGGTGACGTATCGGTTGCCGAAATATCGAGGGTCGATATCAAGCAGTTGGAGAGAAGGAAATTCTCCGATTCAGGCTACGCTGAAGCGGTGCTTGACGCTGTCGGACAGTGGACGTTTCCCGAGGTGAGCATGCGATGCAAAAAGGAAGTCAAGGTGGAGTTGGCGTTGTCTCATTGATGGAGGCGCCGGGCTTGAGGCGGGGCCCGATCAACTGAGCCTCGAACAGAGCCCTCTTTCCGCTATTGCGGTTGCGCCAACCCTGCGGCAATGGCGGCGCTGCGACAAACCGTCACATCCCATTTCTCCGCGCCGCACCAACAATAGGCATCGTTTCCGCTGCCTCAGGTGCTGCCCATGGACGCCCTGCTGCTGTCGCGCATCCAGTTCGGATTCGTCATCAGTTTCCACGTGCTGTTCCCGGCCTTCACCATCGGCCTGTCGAGCTGGCTGGCGTTCCTGGAGTGGCGCTGGCTGCGCACCCGCGACACGGTGTGGCGCGATCTGTACTTTTTCTGGCTGAAGATCTTCGCCGTGTCCTTCGGGATGGGCGTGGTCAGCGGCATCGTGATGAGTTTCCAGTTCGGCACCAACTGGGCGGTGCTCAGCGAACGCGCCGGCAACATCCTTGGTCCGCTGCTCAGCTACGAGGTGCTGACCGCGTTCTTCCTGGAAGCCTCGTTCCTCGGGGTGATGCTGTTCGGCTGGCACAAGGTGCCGGAGAAGCTGCACTTCCTGGCCACCTGCCTGGTCGCCATCGGCACGCTGATCTCCACGTTCTGGATCCTGTCGGCCAACAGTTGGCTGCAGACGCCGGCCGGCTATGCGGTGGTCGAAGGCGTGTTCCATCCGGCCAACTGGCGCGAGGTGATCTTCAATCCCTCGTTCCCGTACCGGCTCACGCACATGGTGCTGGCCGCATTCATCACCACCTGTTTCGTGATCGGCGGGGTCAGCGGCTGGTACCTGCGCCGCGGCGAGCACCTGGATGCAGCCGGGCGCATGCTCAAGCTGGCGGTGGCGTTCGCCGCGATCGCGCTGCCGTTGCAGATCGCCGCCGGCGATGCGCATGGCCTGAACACGCTCGAGCACCAGCCGATCAAGGTGGCGGCGATGGAAGGGCATTGGCATGGCGAGGCGAAGGGGCAGGGCGTGCCGCTGGTGGTGTTCGCAGTGCCCAACGAGGCCGCCGAGCGCAACGACTACGAGGTGACCATTCCTCGTCTGGGCAGCGTGATCCTCACCCATACGCTGGATGGCGAGATCACCCCGCTGACCGCGGTGCCGCGGGACGAGCGGCCGCCGGTGAAGCCGGTGTTCTATGCGTTCCGGGTGATGGTCGGGCTGGGCATGGCGATGTTGCTGCTGGCGCTGGTGTCGCTGTTCTTCTGGTGGCGCGGCACCTTGCTGCGCCGGCGCGCGCTGCACCTGGCGTGGAACGCGATGCTGCCGGCCGGGTTCGTGGCCCTGGTCGCCGGCTGGTTCGTCACCGAGATCGGGCGGCAGCCCTACGTGATCTATGGCCTGCTGCACACCCGCGATGCGGTCAGCCCGACGCTCAGTCCGGCGATGGTGTGGATCTCGCTGAGCGTGTACGTGCTCGCCTACGCGCTGGTGTTCGGCTTCGGCAGTTGGTACATCCTGCGCATGCTGCGCCATGGGCCGCTGCCGCACGAGCCGGCGCCGCGCATGCAGGAGGGCGACAAGACCCCGGCGCGGCCGCTGTCGGCGGCCGACGACGACATCGAGGAGACCCGCTGATGGACATGGCGACCGTATTGCCGGTGATCTGGTTCGGCGTGATCGGCTTCGGCGTGCTGATGTACGTGCTGCTGGACGGCTTCGTGCTAGGCCTCGGCATTCTGGCGCCGTTCGCCGAGGACGAGGATCAGCTCGACCTGATGATGAATACCGCCGCGCCGATCTGGGACGGCAACGAGACCTGGCTGGTGCTCGGCGGCGCCGGTCTGCTGGCGGCCTTCCCCAGGGCCTACGCGATCGTGCTGTCGGCACTGTACCTGCCTGTGCTGCTGATGCTGATCGCGCTGGTGTTCCGCGGCGTGGCCTTCGAGTTCCGCTTCAAGGCGCGCAGTTCCAAGTACCTGTGGGGCTGGGCGTTCGCGCTGGGCTCGCTGTGCGCGGCGTTCTGGCAGGGGGTGATCCTGGGCGCGCTGGTGGAAGGCATGCCGCTGCAGGACGGCAAGTACCTGGGCGGCGTGCTGGGCTGGTTCAGCCCGTTCTCGATGCTCACCGGCGCGGCGGTGGTGTTCGGCTATGCGTTGCTCGGCGGCAGCTGGCTGATCCTCAAGACCGAGGGCGCGATGCAGCGCATCGCCCGCACCCTGACCCGGCCGCTGGTACTGGTGGTGGTGGTGTTCATGGGCCTGGTCAGCGCCTGGCTGCCGTTCCTGGACTCGCGGATCATGGCGCGCTGGTTCCACGACGGGAATTTCTGGTGGCTGTCGCCGGTGCCGCTGCTGGTGCTGGTCAACGCGCTGGCGCTGTGGCGGGCGGCGATGGCGCAGGGCCGCGATGCGCGTCCGTTCGTGCTGACCCTGTGCTTCTTCGTGCTCGGTTTCTTCGGCTTGGTGCTGGGCATCTGGCCGAACATCGTGCCGCCCGGGCTGACCATCTGGGAAGCGGCCTCGCCGCCGTCCTCGCAGGGGTTCGTGCTGGCCGGGCTGGCGGTGCTGCTGCCGGTGATCCTGGGCTACACCGCGTGGTCGTACCGGGTGTTCCGCGGCAAGATCACCGCCGATACCG
>NZ_AQOK01000388.1:0-885 GCF_000364645.1 Xanthomonas sp. SHU 308
TGCCAGCGGCGGCGGTGGCGGCCAAGCTACCGGCTCCCGCGCCGTGCGGGTCATCGCCCGCCCGAGCCGCCGCCCCGCATGTCCGCCGTTTCCTCCGAGATTCCCGCTTCGTCCCTGTTGCATCCGCTGGCTGTCGGCGACGCGCAGCGTCCGCTGGCCTTCGCCAACGGCGAACACATCGACCTGGCCACCTTCCTTGGCCACGTGCGCGGGCTGGCCGCAGTGCTGCCGGCCGGCCGGCACGCGCTGAACCTGTGCGAGGACCGCTACCGCTTCATGGTCGCGTTCTGCGCGGTGGCGCTGCGCGGGCAGACCTCGCTGCTGCCGTCCTCGCGCGCGCCGGCGGTGGTGGCCGAGGTGCAGCGCACCCATGCCGACTGCTACTGCCTGGGCGACCTGGCGCTGGCCGAGCCGCCGCCGCGCTACTGGCAGTTGCCGGACGCGCTGCCGTCGCTGGACGGGCCGATGCCGCAGCTGGCCGACGACGCGCTGGTGGCGATCGGCTTCACCTCCGGCAGCACCGGCGCGCCCAAGCCCAATCCCAAGACCTGGGGCAGCTTCCTCACCAGCACCCGCCAGGACCTGCTGGCGCTGGTCGGGTTGTGGCCGGACACGGCGGTGCCGCAGGTGGTGGCGACGGTGCCGCCGCAGCACATGTACGGTATGGAGCTGTCGATCCTGCTGCCGCTGGTGACGCCGCTGGCGGTGCACGCCGGTCGGCCGTTCTTTCCCGAGGACGTGGCCCGCGCGCTGGCGCAGCTGCCGGCGCCGCGGCTGCTGGTGACCACGCCGGTGCATCTGCGCGCGCTGGTCGAATCCGGCGTCGCCCTGCCGCCGCTGGCCGGCATCGTCTCGGCCACCGCGCCGCTGGCGCAGGAACTGGCC
>NZ_AQOK01000389.1:0-441 GCF_000364645.1 Xanthomonas sp. SHU 308
CAGAAGATGCTGCACTACGAAGGATTCCAAGCCCCTCTTGAAATCGCCCGCCATCGATTGCCGTCTTCTTTCCATAGATAACAACAGCAGCTTTGTTGCCAGATTGAGCTTCGGCCTTCAGTTGCTCCAAGCTCATTCTTTCCAACCGCGCCAGTTCGGCTTCTGAAGGATAGCCATTTACCAAAAGCCATTGAGCTTCTGCTTCCGTATTAGCAACCAGTGGCCCACTGGTCTTGCATGAACCCGCCCCACTTTGACAGAGATACTGTCTGGCATCTTTCTGCATGGGATTAGTGACACTGGCATAACCCGGGGTTGCAGTCAATTTGCCATCACCTGCTGTGCTGATCGTCGCCACTGGTTGCTGTTTGGAGGAAGCGCTCTTCGCTGCTGGGTCGTCTACCTTCCCGCAAGCAGCAATACCTATAGCGAGACTGGCTA
>NZ_AQOK01000390.1:0-3285 GCF_000364645.1 Xanthomonas sp. SHU 308
TGGCGGCGCCGGCGCAGGCCGCCTGATGTCCGCCGCGCGCACGCCCGCCGCCCCCACCTGCGCAGTCCTGCGCGGGCACGCTGCCGCCTGCGCGTGCGCCGGCACCTCCCCGTTTTCGGAACGCTGACCATGTCCTCCGCCCGCCACACCCGCCTGTCCGGCCTGGAGCCGTTGCTGCTGACCCCGGACCTGCTGTTCGTCAATGTCGGCGAGCGCACCAACGTCACCGGCAGCGCGCAGTTCCGCAAGCTGATCAAGGAAGAGCGTTACGAGGAGGCGGTGGAGGTGGCGCGCCAGCAGGTCGCCAACGGCGCGCAGATCCTCGACGTCAACATGGACGAGGGTCTGATCGACTCGGAGAAGGCGATGGTGCGCTTTCTCAACTTGATCATGTCCGAGCCGGACATCGCACGCATCCCGGTGATGGTCGACTCCTCCAAGTGGAGCGTGATCGAGGCCGGGCTGAAGTGCCTGCAGGGCAAGAGCGTGGTCAACTCGATCTCGCTCAAGGAAGGCGAGGCGCCGTTCGTCGAGCACGCGCGCAAGGTGCTGCGCTACGGCGCCGCGGCGGTGGTGATGGCCTTCGACGAGGTCGGCCAAGCCGACACCTGCGCGCGCAAGGTGGAGATCTGCACCCGCGCCTACCGCATCCTCACCGAGCAGGTCGGGTTCCCGCCGGAAGACATCATCTTCGATCCGAACATCTTCGCCGTGGCCACCGGCATCGAGGAGCACGACAACTACGCGGTCGACTTCATCGAGGCCACCCGCGAGATCAAACGCAGCCTGCCGCATTGCCACGTCTCCGGTGGTGTGTCCAACGTGTCGTTCTCGTTCCGCGGCAACGAGACCGTGCGCCAGGCGATCCATTCGGTGTTCCTGTACCACGCCATCGCCGCAGGCATGGACATGGGCATCGTCAACGCCGGCGGCATGCCGATCTACGACGAGTTGGACCCGGAGCTGCGCGAGCGCGTGGAGGACGTGATCCTCAACCGCCGCCGCGACGCCACCGAACGCCTGCTGGAGATCGCCGAGCGCTACAAGAAAGCGGGGAATCGGGATGCGGGAATCGGGAATCGGGAAAAGCTGGCGTGGCGCGAGAAGACGGTGCGCGAGCGGTTGAGCCATGCGCTGGTGCATGGCATCGACGAGTTCGTCGAGGTCGATACCGAAGAGGCGCGGCAGCAGGCCGCGCGGCCGCTGGACGTGATCGAAGGCCCGCTGATGGACGGCATGAACGTGGTCGGCGACCTGTTCGGCGCCGGCAAGATGTTCCTGCCGCAGGTGGTGAAGTCGGCGCGGGTGATGAAGAAGGCGGTCGCCTACCTGCTGCCCTACATCGAGGCGGAGAAGCTGCGCAGCGGCGACACCGGCAAGTCCAACGGCAAGATCGTCATGGCCACGGTCAAGGGCGACGTGCACGATATCGGCAAGAACATCGTCGGCGTGGTCCTGGCCTGCAACAACTTCGACGTGATCGACCTGGGGGTGATGGTGCCGACCCAGACCATCCTCGACCGCGCCCGCGCCGAGAACGCCGACATCATCGGCCTGTCCGGGCTGATCACCCCGTCGCTGGAAGAGATGACCCACGTCGCCCGCGAGATGCAGCGGCAGGGCTTCTCGATGCCGCTGCTGATCGGCGGCGCCACCACCTCGCGCGCACACACCGCGCTGAAGATCGACCCGCATTACGCGGCGCCGACCGTGTGGGTGAAGGACGCCTCGCGCGCGGTGGGCGTGGCGCAGTCGCTGATCTCGCGCGAACTGCGCGCGGCCTTCGTGGCCGCCAACGACGCCGACTACGCCGAGATCCGCCAGCGCCACAAGAACCGCGGCGACGCCAAGCGCCTGGTCTCGCTCGCGCACGCGCGCGGGCAGCGCTTCGACGGCGGCTGGGACGCCTACACCCCACCGGCGCCCAGGCAACCCGGCCTACACGTGTTCGACGACTACCCGCTGGACGACCTGGTCCCGCTGATCGACTGGACCCCGTTCTTCCAGGCCTGGGAACTGGCCGGCAAGTTCCCGGCGATCCTCACCGACGAGATCGTCGGCCAGCAGGCCAGCGAGCTGTACCAGGACGCGCGCGCGATGCTGCAGCGGATCGTCGCGGAGAAATGGCTGACCGCCAAGGCCGTGTTCGGGCTGTGGCCGGCGCAGTCGGTGGGCGACGATGTTGTCGTCCTGACGGACCGGGAATCGGGAGACAGGAATGGGGAATCGTCAGGCGGGACCGCGCCGCTCGACCATTCCCGATTCTCCATTCCCCATTCCCTGCACTTTTTGCGACAACAGGTCGACAAGCCCGCCGAGCGCCCGGACTTCTGCCTGGCCGACTTCATCGCCCCGCGCGACAGCGGCAAGCAGGACTGGATCGGTGCGTTCGCGGTGACCGCCGGTATCGGCATCGAACCGCACGTGGCGCGCTTCGAGGCGGCGCACGACGACTACAACGCGATCCTGCTCAAGGCCCTGGCCGACCGCCTGGCCGAAGCGCTGGCCGAGCGCCTGCACCAGCGCGTGCGCACCGAGTTCTGGGGCTATGCCGACGACGAGGCGCTGGACAACGAGGCGCTGATCGCCGAGCGCTATCGTGGCATCCGTCCCGCGCCCGGCTATCCGGCCTGCCCCGACCACAGCGAGAAGCAGACCCTGTTCGCCCTGCTCGATGCCGGTCGCAATGCCGGCATGTCGCTGACCGAGAGCTTCGCGATGCTGCCGACCGCCGCGGTGTCCGGCTACTACTTCAGCCACCCGCAGAGCCAGTACTTCGTGGTCGGCCGGCTGGGCAAGGACCAGCTCGCCGACTACGCCCGGCGCAAGGGTGTCTCGCTGCAACAGGCCGAACGCTGGCTGGCCTCCAACCTGGACTACGATCCGGAGTGAGTCCACGCCGACCGCAGGCGCCCCCATAGCGCCTGTGCCGCCCCACGCGCCTTCGAGTGCATCGCCGATGCCCATGTCCACTCCGACCCCATTGAAGATCGTGGTCACCGGCAGTGCCGGCCGGGTCGGCCGCGCGATCCATATCCGGCTCGCGCGCGCGCACCACGTCAGCGGCTTCGACCGGACGCCCTGCTCCACAACCGACTGGGTCGGCGACCTCGACGATGCCGCACTGCTGGCGCGCGCACTGCAGGGCGTGGACGCCGTGATCCACACGGCCGCGCTGCATGCCCCGCACGTCGCGCATGTGCCGGCGGCGCGCTTCCGCCAGGTCAACGTCGACGGCACGCGCCGCGTCCTGGACGCCGCGGCGGCGGCCGGCGTGCGCCGCAT
>NZ_AQOK01000391.1:0-5999 GCF_000364645.1 Xanthomonas sp. SHU 308
TCGACGAGACGCTGGCGCCGCAGCCGCAGACCATCTACCACCACACCAAGCTGGAGGCCGAGGCGCTGCTGAGAGAAGCGGCCGACCAGGGCGGGCCGAGCGTGCGCATCCTGCGCATGTCGCGCTGCTTCCCGGAACCGGTCAACGTGATGGCGGCATTCCGCCTGCATCGCGGCATCGACGCGCGCGACGTCGCCGAGGCCCATGCTGCGGCATTGCGGCATGCCGGGCCGGCAAGCGCGACGTTCGTGATCTCCGGCGCCACCCCGTTCCTGCGCGAAGATTGCGCCGAACTGCACACCGCAGCACCGGCGATCCTGCACCGCCGCGCGCCGACGCTGGTGGCGGCGTTCGCGCAACGCGGCTGGGCACTGCCGGAACGGATCGATCGCGTCTATTCGCCGCAACGGGCGCTGGACGCACTGGGCTGGCAACCGCGCCATGGTTTCGCGGAAGTGCTGCACCAATACGACACGCACGTGCCCGAGGTGCTGCCGCCCAACGACGGGCGCGCCGTCAGCGACTGAGCGCCTGGCGCTGATCGGCACACCGGGTTCGGATGGCGGAGCAAGGATGTGCGCCGTCGGCGCGAACCGGAAGCGCCCGGGGTTTTACCGGCCGGTTCGCGAATCCCGATAAGCACTTGATCGAAAAAGCGAAATGCCTGGGCACCATGAAACCGGGCAAGGCAGCCCCGCCCCCTGCACGTCGCCGCACGCCCGTTTCGCGAAATCGGCACTTTTTCCTTAGTCCCGGCCGGCAGTTATGCTGAGGGCTGTCGCGCCCTCACGGGCGCGTGGATTGAAACCCATTCAGCAACCTCCAAAGTTCTAACGACTTCAGTCGCGCCCTCACGGGCGCGTGGATTGAAACCAGTTCCCGATCCGGGACGACTACGAGCTGTACGGTCGCGCCCTCACGGGCGCGTGGATTGAAACCATGCGTAGTCCGGCGATTCCTTGAAGCTGTCGAAGTCGCGCCCTCACGGGCGCGTGGATTGAAACAGGACCGCGCTGACAGGATCACGCGCCAATTCCGGTCGCGCCCTCACGGGCGCGTGGATTGAAACGCCGGCACCGGCCCGTCCAGGGCGAAATTCAGGTGTCGCGCCCTCACGGGCGCGTGGATTGAAACTGACCACCACCGAGGAAAAGCAAAACGCAATTACGTCGCGCCTCACGGGCGCGTGGATTGAAACATCTTCGTCTCGCAGTCTCCCGACCGCCAGTGCGTGTCGCGCCCTCACGGGCGCGTGGATTGAAACTACCGTTCCAGCGCGCCGATCATCGACGCCAACGGTGTCGCGCCCTCACGGGCGCGTGGATTGAAACTGCAAATCGATCCGGTGGGCGTATGGCGGGACGCGTGTCGCGCCCTCACGGGCGCGTGGATTGAAACCACCATCAACTAAGGATCTTCCATGCAGCACGAGCGTCGCGCCCTCACGGGCGCGTGGATTGAAACGCCATTGTCTTTGCCGCGCTGGCCGTGTGCATGTGGGTCGCGCCCTCACGGGCGCGTGGATTGAAACGCCACCTACCCGCGATGACCACCAAGAAGCCCATGTCGCGCCCTCACGGGCGCGTGGATTGAAACCCGCTCAACAAGCCGGTGCTCGTCACCGACGTCCTGTCGCGCCCTCACGGGCGCGTGGATTGAAACCTGTGGAAGCTGCTGGGCCGCTCCGACTACGAGTGTCGCGCCCTCACGGGCGCGTGGATTGAAACGCGACCATGCCTTGGACTGCGCCGATCTACGACGGTCGCGCCCTCACGCGCGCGTGGATTGAAACTAACCACCCATCCCTGAGAGAGAGAGACAGCTATGTCGCGCCCTCACGGGCGCGTGGATTGAAACTCCCAGGGCTTGTGGTCGTCTGGAGGTCAGACCGCGTCGCGCCCTCACGGGCGCGTGGATTGAAACTGACGTGCGAGATTTTGCGACGCGAGTTCAGTTGTCGCGCCCTCACGGGCGCGTGGATTGAAACTTCAACACAACCAACGGCCAGTACATGACCGTCAATGTCGCGCCCTCACGGGCGCGTGGATTGAAACGTGATCGTCGCGATATTGGGGGCATTGTGGCTGGCGTCGCGCCCTCACGGGCGCGTGGATTGAAACATCGTCAACCTCGCGGCGAACATCACCGGCATCACGTCGCGCCCTCACGGGCGCGTGGATTGAAACTGGAGATACGCGCGCGCGACCGCGGAAATGTAGCAGGTCGCGCCCTTACGGGCGTGTGGATTGAAACGACTGGCCGACGTGGTGCTACATGCCGATTGCCGTGCCGCGCCCTCACGGGCGTATGGATTGAACCCCCTTGCCAGCTGGGACTCGCTCACGCATGCCTGTCCCGCCATCCAAGGCGCCTGGGTGGAACAGTGCAAGCCCTTGGTTGCGCGTAGGCGCGATTCACGACATCACCGCACCATGGACCTCAGCGCAGCAACACCGAAATGCCGAGGCCGCCCTGCCAGTCCGGGGTCTGCGACGACAGGCCGCGCAGCACCGACAGATCCAGTTGCACGCGGTTGGCGAACAGCCAGGTGACGCCGCTGCCGAGCGCGCGCATCTTGTCCTCGCCGCCGCCGATGCCCGCCTCGACGTAGGCGCTCAGCGTGTCGCCCGCATAGAAGGTGTAGCTCGGCGAGACGCTCCAGCCGGAGCCGTCCTCGCTGTCGCTGACATTGCCGTACAGCGCCAGGCTGCGCCCCTCCGGCAGGTCCCAGCCGGCGCTCACGCCCAGGTCGTAGCGGTGGCCGGCATCGCCGTACGGCGCGCGCCCGACCGGCAGGCTGGCGCTGCCGAGCAAGGCCCAGCTGACGCGGTCGCTGGCGCTGGGCAAGGCCTGCTTCAAGCCGATACTGGCGTCGCCACCACTGTGCCCGCGCTGGTCCTGCCCGCCACCACGCACGCGCTGCCACACCTGACTGTCGATCGCCAGCTGCAACTCGGTGCGCGCGCTCAGGCCGAACCGCAGCCGGCTGTTGGCGACGTATTCGGTGCTGCGCACGTCGCCGTCACGGTCGTAGCTGCCATCGAAGAACGCCTGCTCCCAGGCCAACTGTCCACGCTGCAGGGTGGTCGAGGCGAAGCCGATACCGGGCCGGTCGAACGCCGGCGTGTCCTCGGCGCAGGCCACGCCGGCAGTGCCGGTAGTGGCCGCCAGCAGCAGCGCCCCGCGCAGCAGCGCATCGCCGCGGCGGCGCAACTGCGGCCGGCGGCCATGGTGGGTGGCGACGAACGACGGCACCGCCCGCGATCGCTGCGGCGCGAGAAAAGGCAGAACAGGCATGCGCGAACTCCTTGCGATGCGGGAGCGGAGGGCTGCGCCTCAAGGCGCCGGCGGCGAGTGTGCCTGGATCGCCGCAATGTGCGATGTGAAGCCCGGCAGCAGCACCCGGTTGCCGTAGCCGCTGAGGTGATCGGCATCGAAGAACAGCGGGCGCCCGTCGCGGCTGCCGCTGCAGTACTGCGCGTCGCACAGCAGCGGCAACGGATCCCACACCGAGGCATGCGGCAGCTGCGCGGCGATGCGCTGCAGGCTCTGCAGCACCGGCGCACGGTAGCGCTCCATCGTCGCGCGTGCGATCGGGATGCCGCGCGCGCAGATCGGATTGCCGCGGTTGAACCAGTCCGAACAGCGATACGGCGGCGCGCGCAGCACCGGCTTGGGCGCTTCGAAGACGATGCGCACGCCGCGCTGCGCCAAGGGCTGCAGCAGCGCGACCGCAGCCGCTTCGCCAGCGCTGCGCGCGGCCTGCGCCTCGGCGCCCTCCTGCTCGGCCATCGCCGCGGTCTCGTCGAACAGGCGGTCCTGATCGGCCAGGCGCAGCACGCGCAGGGCGGGCAGAAACAGCACATCGCCGTCGCGCGCGTGCGCGGCGACGTCGGCCAGGGTGCTGCGCTCATAGGCCTGGCAGCCGGGATTGCTGGCCTGCCAGGCCTGCAGGCCGACGATCGGGCAACCGCCGACACCGTAAAGTCGCACCGGCACCCCGCTCTGCAGCGCGAAGCGCCGCAGCAGTTCGTTGTAGGCCAGCGCATGCGAGTCGCCGGCCACGAACACCTGGCCGCCGTCATCGCGGTTGGGCAGCGTGCAGGCGCCACGCTCGAACAGCTTGGCGCTGCCCACCTGCACCGGCACCTGGCGGGTCTGCAGCGCGCACTGCGGAAACTCCCGGCGCAGGCCCTTGGCATAGGCGTACCAGTCCAGCGGATGCCGGCTGACCGTGCTCAACCCGTAATAGCGCTGGGCGTTCTGCAGCAGCGCATGGGTGCCGCCGGCGAGCAGCACCAGGCCCAGCCCGGCGACGATGGTCCGCGCCGGCGTGCGCGCGCGGCCGATGCGGCCATGCCGCCACGGCAGCTCCACCCAGCGATACGAGGCCAGCGCCAGCAAGGCGACCAGCAGCAGCGCTGCGGCTCTGGTCGGCGCCGATTCCAGACCGACGGTCCAGCGGAACAGCACGAACACCGGCCAGTGCCACAGATACAGCGAATACGAGACGCGGCCGATCGCCACCGGGACGCGGTGCGCCAGCGCGCGCCGGATCCAGCCGGCCGGGGCGCCATGCAACAGGGCCAGCAGGGCGAGTGTGCCCAACACCGGCCACAGTCCATCCGGCCACGGCGAGTGGCCGGGACGCGCGCACCACAGGCCGACCACCACCGCCGCCAGCGCCATCGCCAGCAACGGCGAACGCCAGCTCCAGGCGCCCGGCGGCGGCGCCTGCGTCCCGGCCTCGAAGCGTCCGCGCAGCGCCAGCACCTGGTACAGCAACACGCCGCTGCCCAGTTGCCAGAAGCGTGCGGTGGTCAGGTAGAACGCGGCCGCCGCATCGCCGGCATCGCGGCTATGCCGCCAGGCGAACGCCAGCGAGGCGGCCGAGGCCAGCGCCACCAGCAGCGTCGACCACACCCGACCGCGGCCGCCACGGTTCCAGGCCAGGAACAGCAGCGGGAACAGCAGATAGAACTGCTCCTCCACGCCCAGCGACCAGGTATGCGTGTACGGATTGAATTCGGCCTTGGGCGAGAAGTAATCGTTGCCGGTCGCGGCCAGCACCCAGTTGCTGAGGCCGACGAAGGCCATGCGCCCGGTCCTGGCGCTGGTCTCGCTGAGCCAGGACTCGGGAATGAACAGGCCGCTGGCCAGGGCCGTGACCAGCAGGCACACCACCAGGGCTGGCGCGATGCGGCGCAGGCGCCGCGCATAGAACTGCGCGAACACGCCCAGCTGTCCGGCCGCCGGCAGGCGCTGCAACGACGCGCTGACCACGAAGCCGGAGATCACGAAGAACATGTCCACGCCGGTGAACCCGCCCGGCAGCCATGCCGGATCGAGGTGGTAGGCGATCACCGCCAGCACCGCGATCGCGCGCAGCCCGTCCACGTACGGCAGATAGCCGCCGCCGGCCTGCGCGTGCGGCGGCGTGTGGCCGCGCCCGGCGGCCAGCGTGCCCGTCCCTGGCAGCGCCACGTTTACCAGACCAGATCGTCGGGGATCTGGTACTTGGGATCGGCGTAGGGGTCTTCTTCTGCCGTCGCGTTCGGATCGACCCGCAGCGCCACCGCCGCCGGGAAGATCGCTTCGGCCTGGTCCAGCAGCGCCGCGGTCACCAGCAGGTAGCGGCCGTTCTGCTGCAGCACGCCCAACTCGCCGGCGTTGAGCGCCTTGAGCTGGTCGGCGGTGACGTAGATGCGCTTGATCTTGCCGCCATAGGGGAAATGGCGGGCGATGTCGGCCTCGGCGTGGTTCAGCGCCTGGCCCTTGAGCAGTTCGTCAAGCTTGGCCCGCGCTTCACGGCGCAGGCGCGCTTCTTCCTGCTTCTGCCGCTCGGCCTCGATGCGCTCGTCCTTCTCGCGCTGGGCACGGATCGCATAGGCCTTGGCCAGGTCGATGTCCTCGCGGCTGCGCGGCGGCCGCCCCGGCTGGCCGCCCGCGCCCTGCGGCTTGCCTTGGCCAGGGCCGTTCCCGTGCGGACGGCCGCGCCC
>NZ_AQOK01000392.1:0-1970 GCF_000364645.1 Xanthomonas sp. SHU 308
GCGCCGCGCGCGTCCCTGCGCCAGCCCGCCGCGCCGGCCAGCGCCGGCGGCGGTTCAACCGTGCTCGACGAGCTGCGCGAGGTGCAGGCCGAGAACAGCGACAGTCTCGCCACCGGCGCCAGCTACCGCGCCCGCGACGGTGAGGCCGGCCTGGGCCGGCTGCGCGATCTGGAAGTGCCGCTGCACGGCGAGTTCGCGGTGGGCGAGGGCAAGCTGCAGGTCGACGTCACCCCGACCCTGCTCGACGCCGGCACGCTCGGCACCGGCTACGCCACCGCCAGCCGTTTCGGCGCCGGCCCGGCCGCGGCGATGGGCGATGCCCTGGCCGCCGACCGCACGCCGATCGACAGCCTGGTCGGCAGCGACCTGTACCAACTGCTGCTCACCGAGGGCAACAGCAACGCCACCCGCAACGCGCTGCGCACCTATGCGGTCAACACCGGGCTGTACAACAAGCTGTTCAACGACACCGACCCGGCGCTGACCAACGCACAGCGCGAGGCGGCAGCGCTGCAGGCGCTGTACGCCGAGCCGCTGTCGGCGTTCCTGCTCGGCAACACCGCCGCCGACACCGCGATCGGCACGCTGGCCAGCGCCATCCTCGGCGACGCCTCGCGCAGCGCCGACCTCAGCGCCGCCGACATCGCCCGCTTCCGCAACCTCGCCGCCAACCCCACCGCCGCGGCGCTGACCCCGGCCGGCTTCAGCCAGGCGCTGTACACCATGGCCGCCAACGGCAACGGGGCGCGGCGCATGGACCAGGACGCGCGCGGCGTCGGCATGGCGGTGACCTACAAGAACGGCGGCTTCAGCGCCGACCTGGGCAGCACCCCGGTCGGCTTCCCCGAGCGCCGCATCGTCGGTGGCGTCGGTTACCGCGGCCAGGCCGGCGACAACCTCACCTATTCCGGCCAGGTGTTCCGCCGCGCCGTCAGCGACAGCCTGCTGTCCTTCGGCGGCGTCGACGACGGCCGCGCCGGACTCGGCTGGGGCGGCGTGACCAGCAACGGCCTGCGCCTGTCGGCCACCCTCGACAACGGCCTGCTCGGCGGCTACGCCAGCGTCAGTGCCGACCGCCTGGTCGGCCGCAATGTCGCCAGCAACGACCACCGCCAGGTCGACCTGGGCGTGTACGTGCACGCGCTGGACACCGAGAACCAGTCGCTGACCGCCGGCCTCAACCTGACCGCGATGCAGTACGACAAGAACCTGGGCGGCTACACCTACGGCCAGGGCGGCTATTTCAGCCCGCAGGACTACGTGGACCTGGGCTTCCCGGTGCACTGGAGCGGCCGCACCGCCGGGCGCACGGTCAATTGGAGCGTGGACGCCAGCGTCGGCGTGCAGCATTTCCGCAGCGACGACAGCCCGTACTTCCCGACCAGCACGCAGATGCAGCAGGCCGCCTACGACGCCGCCTCGCTGGCCGCACTGCTGGGCCTGACCGACCGCTACGTCGCGCCGGTCTATGCCGGGCAGAGCAAGACCGGCATGTCCTACAACATCGCCGGCGCGGCCGAATGGCAGATCGCCCCGCAGCTGTTCCTGGGCGGCCGCCTGCTGTTCAACAACGCACGCGACTACACGCAGTTCAGCACCAACCTCTACGTGCGTTTCGTGCTCGACCGGCTCGGCGCCGGCCTCGGCCGCCGCCCGCAGGTGCTGGCCTCGCCGTACGTGCCGGAGTAGGGCGCGTGCCGCGCGGAGACCGGCGCAGGCGTCAACTGTCGTACAGCCGCGACAAGCGGCACCGACACCCGACTGACACCCTCCGTCGTCGGGACTGAAGTCCCTCCCGCAAGGATGCCCCGCGCATCCCTGTGGGAGCGACGTCAGGCGGGCGTCACGTGTGCACATCCATCTCGGCGGATGGCCCACGGCGCTGCGGAACCACGCGTGACGGAACGCGCGCTACGCTGGCTGGGTGCACTTTGGGAGGGACTTCAGTCCCGACGCATTGCGCCATCGGC
>NZ_AQOK01000393.1:0-4577 GCF_000364645.1 Xanthomonas sp. SHU 308
ACGCCACCTCGCGCGTCGCGGCTGCATGACAGTTCGCATCTGCAGAATTCGCCAAGCGCTTTGCCGCAACACGGGGATTGCACCGCGGCGTGTCGCAGTCGGGGCAGGGGAGGCCGCAGCCCGCGCTGCACGCGTCGCCGCCACGGCGGATAATCGCGGCCATTCCCCACTGCCAGGAGTCCGCACATGATCCGCGACATCATCCGCATGGGCGACCCGCGTCTGCTGCGCCAGGCGCCGCCGGTCACCGATTTCGACAGCGCGCAACTGCATGCGCTGGTGGCCGACATGTTCGAGACCATGGACGCTGCGCGCGGCGTCGGCCTGGCCGCGCCGCAGATCGCGGTGGATCTGCAACTGATGGTGTTCGGCTTCGAGCGCAGCGCCCGCTATCCGGACGCGCCGCCGGTGCCGCGCACCGCCCTGGCCAACGTGGAGATCGAGCCGCTGTCCGACGACCTGGAGGATGGTTGGGAGGGCTGCCTGTCCATTCCCGGACTGCGCGCGGTGATTCCGCGCTACCGGCACATCCGCTACCGCGGCGTGCTGCCGGACGGCACCCCGCTGCAGCGCGAGGCCGAGGGCTTCCACGCCCGCGTGGTGCAGCACGAGCACGACCACCTGATCGGCCGCCTGTATCCCTCGCGCATCCGCGACTTCGACAAGTTCGGCTTCGAGGACGTGCTGTCCTACGACTTGTAGTGCCGGGATGCCCCGCGTTGGCGATGCGTGCCCAGCGGTCACTTCCGCATGCGTGCACTGTCACGCGCTTGTGGGAGCGCTCCAGTCGCGACGGTTTTACCGGTAAGGCCCATCGCGACACAGGGACTTGTAGCGAACTCGGCGGGTGCACTGTGGGAGGGACTTCAGTCCCGACGCATTGCGCCATCGGAAGGCGCACCGCTTCGCGTGTCGTCGCTGTATGACAGTCGACTCCCGCAGACTCCCGGAGCCGGAGAGCGTCCCCACCCGACAGTCAGCCAAAACGCGCACGGCCCGCGCGAAGCGGGCCGTGGCGGGTGCTGCCAGAAACGCGCTGCGGCTTACTTCAGCGCCTTGAAACGCAGGCGCTTGGGGCCGGCGTCGTCGCCGAGGCGGCGCTTCTTGTCTTCCTCGTACTCGCGGTAGTTGCCCTGGAAGAACTCCACGTGCGAGTCGCCCTCGAAGGCGAGGATGTGGGTGGCGATGCGGTCCAGGAACCAGCGATCGTGCGAGATCACGAAGGTGTTGCCCGGGAACTCCAGCAGCGCGTCTTCCAGCGCGCGCAGGGTTTCGATGTCCAGGTCGTTGGACGGTTCGTCGAGCAGCAGCACGTTGCCGCCCTGCAGCAGGGTCTTGGCCATGTGCAGGCGGCCGCGCTCGCCGCCGGACAGCGAACCGACCATCTTCTGCTGGTCCTGGCCCTTGAAGTTGAAGCGGCCGATGTAGGCGCGCGACTGGATCTCCACGCCGTTGATGTTGAGGATGTCCAGACCGCCGGAAATCTCCTGGAACACGTTGTGGTTGCCTTCCAGCTTGTCGCGGCTCTGGTCCACGTACGACAGCTGCACGGTCGGGCCGACCACGATCTCGCCCGAATCCGGCTTCTCCTGCCCGGTGATCATCTTGAACAGGGTCGACTTACCGGCACCGTTGGGGCCGATGATGCCGACGATGGCGCCCGGCGGGATGATCATCGACAGGTTGTCGATCAGCAGGCGGTCGCCGAACTTCTTGGAGACGTTCTTGAACTCCATCACCGAGTTGCCCAGGCGCTCGCCCGGCGGGATGAAGATTTCGTTGGTCTCGTTGCGCTTCTGGTAGTCCACCGACTGCAGTTCGTCCAGGCGCGCCAGACGCGCCTTGCCCTTGGAACGGCCGCCCTTGGCGTTCTGCCGGGCCCACTCCAGTTCCTTCTGGATCGCCTTCTGCCGCGCCTTTTCCTGGTTCTCTTCCTGCTTCAGGCGCTCGTCCTTCTGCATCAGCCATTCGGTGTAGTTGCCCTTCCACGGAATGCCGCGGCCGCGGTCCAGTTCCAGGATCCACTCGGCGGCGTTGTCGAGGAAGTAGCGATCGTGGGTGACCGCGACCACGGTGCCGGTATAGCGCGCCAGGAACTGTTCCAGCCACTCCACCGACTCGGCATCGAGGTGGTTGGTCGGTTCGTCGAGCAGCAGCATGTCCGGCTTCTGCAGCAGCAGCCGGCACAGCGCCACGCGGCGCTTCTCGCCGCCGGACAGGTTGGCGATCTTGGCGTCCCACGGCGGCAGCCGCAGCGCGTC
The DNA here is from genome assembly GCF_000364645.1 of Xanthomonas sp. SHU 308. Lineage (NCBI taxonomy): Bacteria > Pseudomonadati > Pseudomonadota > Gammaproteobacteria > Lysobacterales > Lysobacteraceae > Xanthomonas > Xanthomonas sp. SHU 308. The sequence goes on from NZ_AQOK01000393.1 coordinate 2,262, forward strand.
GGCGGCCACGTCGAGCTGGTTCTCCAGGGTGTGCGCGTCGCCGGCGGCCAAGATCGCCTCCAGGCGCTCCTGTTCCTTGGCCAGCGCGTCGAAATCGGCGCCTTCCTCGGCATAGGCGGCGTACACCGCTTCCAGCGCGGCCTGCGCCTGCAGCACTTCGCCCACGCCTTCCTCGACCGACTCGCGCACGGTCTTGTTCGGGTCCAGCTCCGGCTCCTGCGCCAGGTAGCCGACCTTGGTGCCGGGCTGCGGACGCGCCTCGCCTTCGAAATCGGTGTCCACGCCGGCCATGATCTTCAGCACGGTGGACTTGCCGGCGCCGTTGAGGCCGAGCAGGCCGATCTTGGCGCCGGGGAAGAACGACAGCGAGATGTCCTTGATGATCTGGCGCTTGGGCGGCACGGTCTTGCTGACCCGGTTCATGGTGTAGATGTATTGCGACATGGCGGCTCCAAAGGCGCAGGGCGCCCGCCGGCCGGCGGCCGGAGGGCGTCGAAAGGGATGGCGGATTATAGCCGGACGGCCGCCGGCATTCGTTGCCGCGCGGCCTACTCGGCGATCGGCGGCAGCGCTGCGCTCGGTGCCGTCGCCGTTCCCCCCGCGCGGCGCTGCCGGCGCAGATAGAACAGTGCGCAGATCACCAGCACCAGCATCGCCAGCCACTCGCTGTGCAGCGCCGCCCGCATCGCGGCCAGGCTGCCGCCGCCGCGGGCATATGCGTAGATGGCGCCGAGTGCCGCCGGGCCCAGGCCCATCGCCGCCTGCAGGATGGTGGAGAGCATGGCGCTGCCCGCGCCGGCATGGTCGGTGGGCACTTGCGACAGGCCGATGCGGTAGAAGCTGGCCACGATCCAGGCCTGGCCGGCACCGATCAGCGCGGTCGCCGGGGCCAGGTTGCGCACGCCCGGATGCGGCCACACGGCGTGCAGCGTCCAGCCCAGCGCCAGCAGGCCCAGCATCTGCAGCAGGCAGCCCAGCAGTAGCGTCGGCAGCGGGCCGCAGCGCGCCGCCACGCGGGCGCTGACCAGCGCGGAGGCGAAGTAGGCCGCGCCCAGCACGATGAACGCATTGCCGGACTGCAGCGGCGAGAGACCGGCGCCGGTCTGCAGGGTCAGCGCCAGCACGAACATGAAACCGCTCCAGCAGGTGAAGAACACCCCGCCCACCAGCAGCGCGAAGCGCACGCTGGGCAGCCGCAACAAGGCCGGCGGCAACAACGGCGTCCGTCCGCGGCGTTCCTGCCACAGTTCGACCCGGGCCAGCGCCGCCAGCAGCGGCAGGCACGCGGCCAGCACCGCCAGGCACGCCGGCGGCCAGTGCAGGGAAGGGCCCAGCGCCAATGGCAGCAGCAGGCAGGCCAGGAACAGCCCCAGCAGCCCGGCGCCGGCCAGGTCGGGCGGCATCCGCCGTGCCGCGCGGGTCTCCGGCACGGCGCGCAGGCAGGCCAGCGCCAGCAGGCAGAACGGCAGGTTGATCAGAAACACGCTGCGCCAGCCGGATCCGGCGATGTCCGCGCTGACCAGCGAGCCGCCCAGCACCTGGCCGATGACGAAGGCGATGCCGCCCAGCGAGCCGTACAGCGCCAATGCCCGCGCGTGCGCCTTGCCGTGCAGGCTGACGTGGATGGTGGCCAGAATCTGCGGCACCGCCAGCGCCGCCCCCAGTCCCTGCAGGATGCGGCCGGCCAGCAGGGCCGGGACCGAACCGGCCACCCCGCACAGCAACGAGGCCAGGCCGAACAGCAGCACGCCGGCACCGAACACGCGGCGGCGGCCGAGGTTGTCGCCGAGCCGGCCGCCCGCCGCCAGGCCCACCGCGAAGGCGACGCCGTAGACGGCCACGATCAGCTCCAGCTGGGTCGCCGACGCGTGCAGCGTGTGCGCGATCGAGCCGAGCGCGACATTGAGGATGGAGAAATCGATCAGCGGCAGCATCTGCCCGATCAGCAGGATGCCGAGGCCGCGGTGACTCAGGGTGGGGGTGGTGGCGGGCATGGCGGAGGCGGGGGAGGGCGTGGTCATGGCGCGCAGTATGGTGAGTCGATAAACTGGTACAAGGACTCATTTATCCTGGTACTGGCGCTGCCTCCCTGATCTCGGACGGTCGCGTCGGGCGCCGTCTCCTGCGGCGTTACAGACACGCCTGCGCCGCCTGTCGACGTGGCGTCGTCGGGCACCGGCGGACAGCAAAAGTGGAGAAGACGATGCAACCGGACCTCGCGCATTCCACCTCCAGGCCGGAGCGGGCGGTCGCGCCTGCTGCGTCGGGCCCGGCTCTGGCCAGCGAGCGTGCCCGCGCGCTGGGCGCCTTCCTGCG
>NZ_AQOK01000394.1:0-4735 GCF_000364645.1 Xanthomonas sp. SHU 308
TGGCCTGCGGCAGCGGGGCCACGGCTGCCGGCGCGTCGGCGGCGACCGCCTTGCCCGCTGGGGCCTCGCCCGGCCACTCGATCACCAGCACCGAACTGCCGCCGATGGTCTGCATCTGCGGCTTGAACGCCACCACCGAACTGCTCAGGTCGAACACGATCCGCAAGGTGCCCGGCACCGGATGGCCGGTGCGCACTGCGCTGACCACGCCGCCGCCGGCCGGCAGCTTCAGGCCCTTGGCAGCGGAGGAATCGGGAAGATCGACGACCAGGCGATTTGGGTTGGCCAGCGACAGCGTGCTGAAGCCACCACTGCCCTGCAGGCGGATCTCGGCGCGGGTGCCGGTGGCGCCGTTGTCGAGCGAGACCGACTGCACCTGCCCGGCAAACGCCGTCTGCGCCGCCAGGCACCAGCCTGCGGCAGCGGCGAAACTGGCGAAAAAACGGGTCCCCGGGCGCATAACGCGATTCAAACATCGCCGGGAGTCAAAGGCAAGCGGTTTTCCCTTAATAATCCATAACCTGCCTTCACTTTCTAGCGTCAGCCGGCAAAAAGTCCCTGCAAGTCGGCCTGCTGGGCCAGCTGCGCCAGCCAGGCGGTCCCCACCTCGGTACGTGGCTGCAGGGCGACACGGCGCCCGTCGCCGTGCACGGCCAGGCGCACGTCCAGATCGGCGGGCGCCAGCACGTCGCCGCCGCGCTCGGGCCATTCCACCAGCCACAGCGTGGCCCCGCCCTCGTCCAGCCCGAGGAAATCCAGCTCGCCCGCCGCGCCGATGCGGTACAGATCCAGGTGCCAGGCCTCGCCATCGGCCAGCGGGTAGCGCTCCACCAGGGCGTAGGTGGGGCTGCGGATCGCGCCCTGCACCCCGAGCGCGCGCAGCAGCGCCCGTGCCAGGGTCGATTTGCCGGCACCCAGATCCCCATGAAGATGCACCGCGGCCTGCGCCGGGCGGGTCGCGGCCAGCGCACGGCCGAGGCGCTCGGTGGCCTCGCTGTCGGGCAGGAACAAGCTGAGGCTCATGGTTCGGATTCCGGATTGGACAGGCGCCGCAGCGCCGGCAACAGGTCGGTGGGCAGCAGCCCGCGCTGGCCGTCGGCGGCCGCGCGATCGCCGGCGCCGGCATGCAGCAGCGCGCCGACGCTGGCCGCCTCGAACGCCGGCAACCCTTGCGCGCGCAGCGCCGCGACCACCCCGGTCAACAGATCGCCCATGCCGCCGACCGCCATGCCCGGATTGCCGGCGGCGATCACTCGTGGCACCTGCCCCGGCGCGGCGACCAGGCTGCCGGCGCCCTTCAGCACAATCGTCGCCTGGTAGCGTTCGGCCAAGGCCGCGGCGGCCGCGAAGCGATCGCGCTGCACCTCGGCGGTGGCGATGCCGAGCAGGCGCCCGGCCTCGCCGGGATGCGGGGTCAGCACCGCCTGCGGGACGGGCCGCGGCGCCTGCGCAAGCAGGTTCAATGCATCGGCGTCCAGGATCAGCGCGCGGTCCGAATCGGCCAGGACCGTCTGCCACAGCGCCCGCGCCCAATCGTCCTGACCAAGCCCGGGGCCGAGCGCGACCACACTGGCCTTGTGCAGCAACGGCGCCAGCGCCGTCGCATCGTCGACCGCATGCGCCATCGCCTCCGGACAGCGCGCCAGCAGCGGCGCCACGTGCGCGCTGCGGGTCGCCACGCTGACCAGGCCGGCCCCGCTGCGCAGGGCCGATTCGGCACTGAGCATCACCGCTCCGCCGCTGCCGAGATTGCCGCCGACGCACAGCACATGCCCGGAGTCGCCTTTGTGGCTGTCCTGCCGGCGCGGCGCCAGATGGCGGCGCAAGGCGCCGACGGTCCAGGCCTGCGCGCGCGGCACGCAACCGGCGAACGCAGTCGGCGGCACCTCCAGCGTCGCCAGCGCGCGCTCGCCGACATGGTTCAAGGCCGCACCGGTATGCAAGCCGGCGTGGGCCACGATGAACTGCAAGGTCAGCGTCGCCGGCAACACCGCGCCGGGCACGCTGCCGGTTTCGGCGTCCACGCCGCTGGGCACATCCAGCGCCAGTACCGGCGCGCCAAGTCCACCCAGCGCGCCGAGCAACGCCGCCAGTTCGGCGTCCGGCGCGCGATTGAGGCCGATGCCGAGCAACGCATCGACCACCACGTCGGCCGGCGCCAGTGCCGCGTCGAACTCCTCGATGCGACCGCCGACGCCGATGTAGTCGGTGCAGGCGCGCTGCGCCAGCGGCGATTGCGGACCGCGCCCGGGCAACTGCAGCACGCGCACCTGGCGCCCGGCGCGATGCGCCAGCCGCGCCAGCACGTAGCCATCGCCACCGTTGTTGCCGCTGCCACACGCCACCAGGATGCGCTGCGCCTGCGGCCAGCGCTGCAGCAGTGTCTGCCACGCGGCCTGGCCGGCGCGCTGCATCAGCGTGTAGCCGTCGCCGCCCAGCAGCGCGGTGGCCTGCACATCGATGCGGCGCGCGTCCGCGGTGGCATAGAGATCGAAGCAGTCGTACATGCACGGGATTCTATACTTGCGCGATGTCCGCCCGCCTCGACATCGCCGATCCCCACACCGCCGCCGCGCGCATCCGCGCGCTGGCGCGCACGTTCGGCTTCCAGCGCTGCGGTATCGCCGGCATCGAACTGCAGCAGGACGAGGCGCATCTGCGCGACTGGCTGCAACAGGGCCTGTACGGCACGATGCACTGGATGGCCCAGCACGGCGACAAGCGTTCCCGCCCGGCGGAGCTGATCCCCGGCACATTGCGGGTGATCTCGGTGGGCCTGGACTACGGCCGCAACGACGACGATTCGGCCTGGGACACGCTGCGCGACGGCGAGCGCGCCTACGTCGCGCGCTATGCGCTGGGCCGCGACTACCACAAGCTGATGCGCAACCGTCTGCAGAAGCTGGCCGAGCGTATCCAGGACGAGATCGGCCCGTTCGGCCACCGCGTGTTCGTCGATTCGGCGCCGGTGCTCGAACGCGCCCTGGCGCGCGACGCCGGCCTGGGCTGGATCGGCAAGCACACCTGCCTGATCGACCGCAACGGCGGCTCCTGGTTCTTCCTCGGCGAGATCTACGTCGATCTGCCGCTGCCGATCGACCCGCCGGCCAGCGCCCACTGCGGCACCTGCACGCGCTGCATCGACGTCTGCCCCACCCAGGCGATCGTCGCGCCGTACCGACTCGATGCGCGCCGCTGCATCGCCTACCTGACCATCGAGCACGACGGCGCGATTCCCGAGGAACTGCGCGCGGCGATCGGCAACCGCATCTTCGGCTGCGACGACTGCCAGCTGATCTGCCCCTGGAACAAGTTCGCCAAGCGCAGCGACGAGCCGGACTTCCGCGCGCGCAACGATCTGGACAAGGCCACGCTGGCGCAGTTGTTCGCCTGGGAGGAAGACGAGTTCCTGCGCCGCACCGAAGGCAGCGCGATCCGCCGCAGCGGTCACGAGCGCTGGCTGCGCAATCTGGCAGTGGCGCTGGGCAACGCGCCGACCACGCCACAGGTACTGGCCGCGCTAGGCGCGCGCGCGCAGCATCCCTCGCCGCTGGTGCGCGAGCACGTGCAGTGGGCGCTGGCCCGGCATGCAGCCAAGTCGACGCAGCCGGCCAGAGCTGCCGACGTGCGAGGATAGGCGCCCTTACGCCCTGCACTGCCCGCATGTCCGATCGCGCCGACCAGATCCTCAGCCCCAGCCAGCTCAACACGCTGGCCCGCGACCTGCTGGAGAGCGCCTTCCCGCTGGCCTGGGTGGAAGGCGAACTGGGCAACGTCACCCGCCCCTCGTCCGGCCACCTGTACTTCACCCTGAAGGATGCGCGCGCGCAGGTGCGTTGCGCGATGTTCAAGCCCAAGAGCCAATGGCTGCGGTTCGTGCCGCGCGAAGGCCTGCGGGTGCTGGCGCGCGGGCGCCTGACCCTGTACGAAGCGCGCGGCGACTACCAGTTGGTGCTGGACCATCTGGAGGAAGCCGGCGAAGGCGCGTTGCGCCGGGCGTTCGAGGAGCTCAAGGCCCGGCTCGCCGCCGAAGGCCTGTTCGCCAGCGAGCGCAAGCGCGCCCTGCCCGGCTTCGTGCAGCGCCTGGCGGTCATCACCTCGCCCAGCGGCGCCGCGGTGCGCGACGTGTTGAGCGTGCTCGGCCGGCGCATGCCGCTGCTGCAGGTGGACATCCTGCCGAGCCTGGTCCAGGGCGACAGCGCCGCGGCGCAGATTGCCGCCTTGCTGCGCCAGGCCGACGCCAGCGGCCGCTACGACGCGATCCTGCTGACCCGCGGCGGCGGCTCGCTGGAGGACCTGTGGGCGTTCAACGACGAACACCTGGCACGCACCATCGCCGCGGCAGTCACCCCGGTGGTGTCGGCCGTCGGCCACGAGACCGACGTGACCCTGGCGGATTTCGCCGCCGACCTGCGCGCGCCCACCCCGTCGGTCGCCGCCGAATTGCTGGTCCCCGACCAGCGCGATCTCGGCGCGCGCCTGCGCTCCCAGCATGCCGCGTTGCTGCGCTGGCAGCAGCACCGGCTGCGGCAAGCGCAGCAACGCGCCGACCGCGCCCTGCTGCGCCTGCAGGCGCAGAGCCCGCAGGTGCGCCTGCAGTTGCTGCAGCGCCGCCAGCACGAGATCGGACGGCGGCTGGCGGCGGTGTGGCGGCAACAGCAGGAACGCCGGCATGCCCAATTGCGCCATGCCGCCGCGGTGCTGCGCGCCGCGCAGCCGCAACGGCGGCTGTCGA
>NZ_AQOK01000395.1:0-2768 GCF_000364645.1 Xanthomonas sp. SHU 308
CGCCGTCGCCGCCGCCCAGCGTGGGTGGTCGGGTACCGACGCCGTGGCGCGACATGGACCGCCTGCGCCGTCCGGACGCGCTCAATTCGGCGCCGCGGCCGCAGTCGATGCAGCCGGCCCGGCCGGCGATGCAGCGTCCCGAGGGCATGCAGCGCCCGCCGGCGCCGCGCCCCGGCAATATGGGTCGCAGCAATGGGACACGTCGCACACTCGAACCCTAAGAAAGGGCTTGCGTTCGCCTGTTCCAGCACGCACTCTACGTCCTACGGGGTGACCGCCTGCGTCGCTTTATGACCCGAAGGGGTCGACCCCACCGTCTATGTCGATGTCCGACAGGGAAATCTGGATCCCCCCTGTTCCGGCCCTGTCGGGCGTCGGCGCCTCACAACGAAAAGCCCCGGTCCGCCGGGGCTTTTCGCGTTGGGGCCTTGCCATTGCTGGGGTGGCGCCGGCGACCGGCGAAAAACGGGCATAAAAAAGGGCCGGTAGTCCCCCGACTACCGGCCCCCAGCTCCCCCAACGTGCGCGTGACTGGCCCCTGTTCCAATTCCAGTCATACGCCCCTGACGCATTGCCACGTTGGGTGCAGTGGGAATATCTGCAGATTGCGTGCCAACTTGAGGCCCGGATCCGCAATTTGTGATGCAACCTCTAAAATTCCTGTTCACACCCTGGGCGACGTCCCGTGTCGCCCCCTGCCGCCGGCCCCGCGCCGGCCGACGAGACCCCGATGAGCGATTCCTTCTACCGCCATGACGTGATCGTGATCGGCGGCGGCCATGCCGGCACCGAGGCGGCGCTGGCGTCCGCGCGTGCCGGCGCGCGCACCCTGCTGCTGACCCACAACGTGGAGACGGTGGGGGCAATGAGCTGCAACCCGGCGATCGGTGGCATCGGCAAGGGCCACCTGGTCAAGGAGATCGACGCGCTGGGCGGGGCGATGGCCCACGCCGCGGATCTGGCCGGCATCCAGTGGCGGACCCTCAATGCCTCCAAGGGCCCGGCGGTGCGTGCGACCCGCTGCCAGGCCGACCGCAGCCTGTACCGCAGCGCGATCCGGCGCCTGGTCGAGGCGCAGCCGAACCTGACCGTGTTCCAGGCCGCGGTGGACGACCTGGTCATGGACGGCGAGCGCGTGCGCGGCGTGCTGACCCAGACCGGGCTGCGCTTCGAGGCCGCGGCGGTGGTGCTGACCGCCGGCACCTTCCTGGCCGGCAAGATCCACATCGGCCAGACCCAGTACGCCGGCGGCCGCGCCGGCGATCCGCCGGCCACCGCACTGGCGCAGGCGCTGCGCGACGGCCGCTTCGGCGTGGACCGGCTCAAGACCGGCACCCCGCCGCGCATCGACGGACGCAGCCTGGACTACGCGGCGATGGAGGAACAGCCCGGCGACGATCCGCTGCCGGTGATGTCGTTCCTGGGCGAAGTGGCGCAGCATCCGCGCCAGGTCTCGTGCTGGATCACCCACACCACCGAGCGCACCCACGCCATCATCCGCGGCGCGCTGGACCGCTCGCCGCTGTACACCGGCCAGATCGAAGGCATCGGCCCGCGCTACTGCCCCTCGATCGAAGACAAGGTGGTGCGCTTCGCCGAGAAGGCCAGCCATCAGATCTTCGTCGAGCCGGAAGGCCTGGACGTGGTCGAGATCTACCCCAACGGCATCTCCACCTCGCTGCCGTTCGACGTGCAGCTGGAGCTGGTGCGCTCGATCCGCGGCTTCGAGCGCGCGCACATCACCCGCCCCGGCTACGCCATCGAGTACGACTTCTTCGACCCGCGCGGGCTCAAGGCCTCGCTGGAGACCAAGGCCATGCCCGGGCTATTCTTCGCCGGCCAGATCAACGGCACCACCGGCTACGAGGAAGCCGCCGCGCAGGGCCTGATCGCCGGCCTCAACGCCGCGCGCCAGGTGCGCGGGCTGGAGCCGTGGTCGCCGCGTCGCGACCAGGCCTACATCGGCGTGCTGATCGACGACCTGATCACCCACGGCACCAGCGAGCCGTACCGCATGTTCACCAGTCGCGCCGAGTACCGGCTGCAGCTGCGCGAGGACAACGCCGACGCGCGCCTGACCGGCATCGGCCACGACCTGGGCATCGTCGACGAAACGCGCTGGGCCCGCTTCCAGGCCAAGCAGGAGGCGGTGGCGCGCGAGAACGAGCGCCTGCGCGCGCTGTGGGCCACGCCGGGCAACGCGCTGGGCCGCGAGGTCGCGGCGACGCTGGGCGTGGCGGTGAGCCGCGAGACCACCGTGCTGGACCTGATCAAGCGCCCGGAACTGGACTACGCCGCGCTGATGCGGGTGCCCTCGCTGGGCCCAGGCGTGGCCGACGCGCAGGTGGCCGAGCAGGTGGAGATCGGCATCAAGTACGCCGGCTACCTGGACCGCCAGCGCGACGAGATCGCCCGCCAGCAGCGCCACGAGGACACCCCGATCCCCGCCGCGTTCGACTACGCGCAGGTGCGCGGGCTGTCGGCCGAAGTGCAGCAGAAGCTCGAGCGCGTACGCCCGCAGACCGTGGGCCAGGCGCAGCGCATCCCCGGCATGACCCCGGCAGCGATCTCGCTGCTGCTGGTGCATCTGGAACGCGCGCGGCGCAGCCGGGTGGCGTGATCGGTCGCGAACGCGCATCGCGCGCAGCCCCCCCCCACGCAGGAGCGGCTTCAGCCGCGACCTGGGCGTGTCGGCAATGCCCCGTCGCGGCTGAAGCCGCTCCTTGTTTTTCCCTTCTCCCCTCGGGAGAAGGTGCCCCGAAGGGGCG
>NZ_AQOK01000396.1:0-9174 GCF_000364645.1 Xanthomonas sp. SHU 308
GTGCATTAAGGTCCGGAGGCGGCGCTGCGCTCCCGGACCCTCACCCCAACCCCTCTCCCGGGGGGAGAGGGGCTTTGACTACGGAAGCCGACGCATCCGCGCGACTGGCACATGGTTCCAGACGAAGCCAGCGCCGGCGGCGATTGCCGGGAGGGGGTACGCACTGCGGTTGGGCTCACTCCTGCGCGGCCACCGGCAGCAGCCGCTGGCGCAGCAGCAGCGCGGCCAGGTCCAGGGTTTCGCCGGCCACGCGCATCACCCTGCCCATGTTGATGAAGCCGTGGATCATGCCGGGGTAGACGCGCACCAGGGTTTCCACGCCCGCTTCGCGCAGGCGCTGCGCGTAGTGCAGGCCTTCGTCGTGCAGCGCGTCGCGGTCGGCGAGCACCACCAGCGCCGGGGCGACGCCGGCCACGTCCGGCGCCACCACCGGGGAAATGCGCCAGTCCGATGCCAGCGACGGGTCCGGCAGCAGCTGGCGGTCGAAGTAGCGCATCGCCGCTTCGGTCAGCGGCGGGATGCCGGCGTTGCGCACGCGCGAGGGAAAGGGATTGTCCGGGCGCACGTCGGTCAGCGGATAGATCAGGATCTGACAGCGCAGGGCGATGCCGGCATCGCGCGCGGCCAGCGCGGCGCTCGCCGCCAGGGCGCCGCCCATGCTGTCGCCGGCGATGGCCAGGCGCTGCGGATCGGCACCGACCTCACCCGGGTGCGCGGCCAGCCAGTGCACTACCGCGATCACGTCCTCGATGCCGGCCGGCGCCGGATGTTCGGGCGCCAGCCGGTAGTCCACCGCCAGCACCTGGCAGCCGGCACGCGCGGCCAGTTGCCGGCACACGTCGTCGTGCGAATCGAGGTCGCCGACCACGCCACCGCCGCCATGCGCGTAGAGGCAGGTCGGCGCCAGGCTAGCGTCGAGGCCGTGCGGGCGGTACAGGCGCAGCGGAATCGGGGCGGCCGGGCCCGGTGCCTGCAGGTCGCGGACCTCGGCCATCTCCACGCGCGGGAAACCGAATTGCGCGGCGACGCCGCGCATCATCGCCCGCGCCTGGGGCAAGGGCAGTTCCTCCATCGGCGGCTGCCCGGACTGCTGGGCCTGGGCGAAGAAACGGACGACGTCTGGATCGAAATACATGGGTGGCCCTCCCGGGGCGGCTGCGCAAGCGGCGTCGGGCGGATTGTTATGATCGATAACCATTTCCGCAAATAAGCGAACTGGAACGCCGATGCGCGGTAGCCGACGGGTCAGCGGCAGGCGGCCGATCGTCACGGCGCGGATGCGCGTGCAATGCAGACGCGGCGAGGCATTGCGCAGCTTGGAGCACGCGCTGGCGACCGGGCGCGCACGCGTCGCCGCCACATTGCGGCGCAGCATGGACTTGCGCGCTGCGCGCCGGAACGCGGCTCAGTCGTCCTGCGCGGCGGCTTCGCGGCCCTGCTGGCGGATGATGGCTTCCTGCCGCGCGTCCTCGATCGAGGCGCGCACCGCGCGCACGTCGGCGCGACGGGTGTCGAAGGTGAAGCGGCCGGTGAGCGCGCTGTCCGGGCGCAGTGTGCCCTTCTCGTACAGCGCCCACATCTCCTCGCCGTAGTGGGTGGCGTTGAGCTCGGGCGCGAAGCGGCCCAGGCAGTCGCGCAGGTTGTGCACGTCGCGCAGCAGCATGCTGCGGGCGGCGTTGTTGCCGGCGGCGCTGACCACCTGCGGGAAGTCGATCACCACCGGGCCGTCGGCACCGACCAGCACGTTGTATTCGGACAGGTCGCCGTGGACCAGGCCCAGGCACAGCATCTTCACCACGTCGCCGACCAGCTGCGTGTGGAAGGCGCGCGCCTGCTCCGGTTCCAGTTCCACCTCGCCCAGGCGTGGCGCGCTCTGCCCGTCGGCATCGGTGACCAGGTCCATCAGCAGCACGCCGTGGAAGTAGCCGCGCGGCTGCGGCACGTGCACGCCGGCGTCCACCAGCTGGTACAGGGTGTTGGCCTCGGTGTCCTTCCACGCGGCTTCCTGCTCGCGGCGGCCGAACTTGCTGGCCTTGCCGATCGCCCGCGCCTGGCGGCTGCCGCGCACCTTGCGCCCTTCCTGGTACTGCACGCGCGCCTGGAAGCTGCGCTGCGCCATGTCCTTGTAGACCTTGGCGCAGAGCACGTCGTCGCCGGCCTGGACCACGTAGACCGCGGCCTCCTTGCCGCTCTTGAGCGGGCGCAGCACGCCGTCGATGACGCCGTCGTCGATCAGCGGCTGCAGGCTCGGGGGAATCTTCATCGGGTGCGGCGTACCTGGAGTGAGTCGCCGCGATTATGGCCCAAGGCTGGTGTGGTGCCCGGCGTGCCGGTACGGCGCCGACCGTGTCGCCAACGCGCCGGAGATACGCACAACGCGGCTTGCGGCCTGTGCGACGAACGATTGGGCGGCGCGGCGGCGCCCGGCATTTGTCTACGACGGCCGCCGAGGTGTGCCGCCGCGTTCAGCTTTCGAGACGGTGGCGCAGGGCTGTCGTGCTGTGTGCGGCGAGGACGCGCGCGAGGCGTTGCCTGGGTGGATGGTTGGATAGGCGTTCGACTGCCATCGCGTCGGGACTGAAGTCCCTCCCACAGAAGCGCGTCGTGCGTAGCGACGCTTCTGCACGCTCAGGCCTGCCGGCCTCGGGCTCGCCTCAGGCCAGCCCAGGCCCGGCCTCGCGCTGCCTCGGTTCCGGCTCAGGGCGAGGCAGCGACCTGGGCCTGGGCGTCGGCGCCGCCGCCGAGCACCTGGTACAGGGTGACGCGGTTGCTGGCGTCCTGCAGGCGCAGCGCGATCAGCGCCTGCTGCGAGGCGAACAGCGAGCGTTGCGCATCCAGCACCGGCAGATGGCCGTCCAGGCCGGCGCGGTAGCGCGCGTCGGCCAGGGTGTAGCTGCGCTGGCTGGCGTCGACCAGGGCCTGCTGCGCGGTCAGCTGCGCCTGCAGGTGGTCGCGCGTGGCCAGGGCGTCGGCCACTTCGGCGAAGGCCGACTGGATCGCCTTCTCGTACTGCGCCACGGCGATGTCCTTGCCGAGCTTGGAGGCGTCCAGCGAGGCCTTCAGCGCACCGGCGTGGAAGATCGGCGCGGTGATGCTGGGCACGAACGACCAGGTGCGGCTGCCGGCGGCGAACAGCGTGGACAGCGCATCGCTGCTGCGCCCGGTGGACGCGGTGAGGCTCAGCGACGGGAAGAACGCCGCGCGTGCGGCGCCGATGTCGGCGTTGGCCGCCTGCAAGGTGTGCTCGGCGGCGAGCACGTCCGGGCGCTGCAGCAGCACCGCCGAGGACAGGTGCGCCGGCAGCGGCGCCAGCGCCACGCTGTCCTGCATCGCCTGCGCGGTCGGCAGCAGCGCTGCGTCCACCGGCGCGCCGACCAGCAGTTGCAGCGCATCGCGCGCCTGCGCCAGCTGGGTGGCGGCGCTGGCGACGGCCACGCGCGCCGACTCCACGCTGGTCTGCTGCTGCGCCAGGTCCAGCCCGGACGCGCTGCCGATGCTGTGGCGGCGCTCTGTCAGTTGCAGGGTCTGCGCCTGGCTGTCCAGGGTCTGCTGCGCCAGCGCCAGTTGCGCCTGGTCCGCGCCCACGGTCAGCCACGCCGCGGCGACCTGGGCGACCAGGGTCAGGCGCACGTTGCGCTGGTTTTCCGCACTGGACAGCCAGTTCTGCAGCGCTTCCTGCTTGAGACTGCGCAGTTGCCCGAACAGATCCAGCTGCCAGCTGCTGAGCCCGACCTGCAGGGTGTCGCTGGTGCTGACCTGGGAGACGCCGTCGTCGTTGCTGGCGGCGCTGCTGCGGCTGCGGCTCATGCTGGCGTTGGCGTCGAACGACGGCAGTTGCGCGGCGCGCTGGAGGCGGTACTGCGCGCGTGCCTTGTCGATGGACAGCACCGCCACGCGCAGGTCGCGGTTGTTCTGCAAGGCCAGCGCGATGGTCTGGCGCAGCCGCGGATCCAGGAACACCTGCTGCCAGTCCGGCATCGCCAGCGTGTCGGCGGCGGCGCCGGCGGCGGGCGCCGCGTCGACCGCGGCCAGGTCGGCCGGCACGGGTGCCGCCGGGCGTACGTAGGTGGGCGCCAGGGTGCAGCCGGACAGGGCCAACAGCGTGGCCACCGCCACGCTCATGCGGGTCAACGCGCTCATGCCTGCGTCTCCGGGTGGGCGACCGCCGGTCCTGGGAACATCCGGCGCACGATCACATAGAACAGCGGCACGAAGAACAGGCCCAGGGTGATCGAGGCCAGGGTGCCACCGGTGACGCCGGTGCCCAGCGAGTGGCGTGCGGCCGAGCCGGCGCCCTTGCTGAACACCAGCGGCAGCACGCCGAGCAGGAACGCCAGCGAGGTCATCAGGATCGGCCGCAGGCGCATCTGCACCGCGTGCAGGGTGGCGGCGAGCAGGCTTTCGCCGCGGTGTTCGAGGTCGCGCGCGAACTCGACGATGAGGATGCCGTTCTTCGCCGCCAGGCCCACCGTGGTCAGCAGGCCGACCTGGAAGTACACATCATTCTCCAGGCCGCGGAGGGTCATCAGCAGCACCGCGCCGAACACGCCTACCGGCACCGCCAGCATCACCGCGAACGGAATCGACCAGCTCTCGTACAGCGCCACCAGGCACAGGAACACGAACAGCAGCGAGATCGCATACAGCGCCGGCGCCTGGTTGGCCGACAGCTTTTCCTGGTAGGCCATGTCCGACCACGCGTAGCCGAAGCCGTGCGGCAACTGCTTGCTGAGTTCGGCCATCGCGTCCATCGCCGCGCCGGAGCTGACCCCGGGCACCGCCTGGCCGGTCAGCTCCATCGCCGACACGCCGTTGTAGCGTTCCAGCGCGGCCGGCGCGCTGGTCCAGTGCGAGCGGGTGAACGCCGACATCGGCACCATGTCGCCGCCGCCGTTGCGCACCGTCCAACGGTCCAGGTCCTGCGGCGCCATGCGTGCGTCGGCGTCGCCCTGCACGTAGACCTTCTTGATGCGGCCCTTGTAGATGAAGTTGTTGACGAAGTCGCCGCCGAGCGCGCTGTTGAGCGTGGCGTTGATGTCGCCCGGGTCCACGCCCAGCGCCTGCGCCTTGGCATCGTCGATCTTGACCGCGTACACCGGCGCGTCTTCCAGGCTGGCGTAGCGCACGTTCATCAGCTTGGGATCGTGCTGGGCCAGCCGCAGCAGCTTGTCGCGCGCGGCGACCAGGGCGGCATGGCCGGCGCCTTCGTAGTCCATCAGCTCGAAGGTGAAGCCGGAGGCGTCGCCGAGGCCGGTGATCGCCGGCGGCGAGGTCACGAACAGTTCCGCGTCGGGCACGTCGGCCAGCGCCTTGTTCAGATGGTCGGCGATGGTCGCCGCATCGTCGTCGCGGTCGTCCCAGTCCTTCAGCCGCACGAAGGCCATGCCGACGTTCTGGCCGGCGCCGGTGACGCTGAAGCCGGCTGAGGACAGCACCGAGCGCACGCCCGGATCCTTCAACGCGGCCTTGGTCAGCCGGTCGGTCACCGCCAGGGTCTGCTCCAGGGTGGAGCCGGCCGGCAGCTTGACCAGCACGTTGAGCATGCCCTCGTCCTCGTCGGGCAGGAACGCACCGGGCAGGCGCCACAGCAGCAGGCCGGTGACCGCGATCAGCAGCGCATAGGCGAGCAGGCCCAGCGCGCGCTTGCCCAGCACCCGCTCAACCAGCGTGCGGTAGCGCTCGGACAGGTGCCGGAAGCGGGTGTTGAACCAGATGAAGAACCAGCCCAGGCGCCCGTGCGAGCCGATCGGCGCCTCGCCCTGGTGCAGCGGCTTGAGGATGGTCACGCACAGCGCCGGAGTCAGGGTCATCGCCACCAGCACCGACAGGATCATCGAGGCGGCGATGGTGATCGAGAACTGCCGGTAGATCACGCCGGTGACGCCGTTGAAGAACGCCATCGGCACGAACACCGCGGTCAGCACCAGCACGATGCCGACCAGGGCGCCGCCGATCTGCTGCATCGAGCGCAGCGTGGCTTCCTTCGGCGGCAGGCCTTCCTGGCCCATCACCCGCTCCACGTTCTCCACCACCACGATGGCGTCGTCGACCAGCAGGCCGATCGCCAGCACCATCGCGAACATGGTCAGGGTGTTGATCGAGTAGCCGAACGCGGCGAGCACGCCGAAGGTGCCCATCAGCACCACCGGCACGGCGATGGTCGGGATCAGCGTGGCGCGCCAGTTCTGCAGGAACAGGTACATCACCGCCACGACCAGTAGCACCGCCTCGATCAGGGTGATGACCACTTCCTTGATCGAGGTGGTGACGAACGGCGTGGTGCTGAAGGCGATGTGGTAGTTGAAGCCGTGCGGCCAATACTGCTTGAGTTCCTGCAGGCGCTGGTCGATGGCCTTGGAGGTCTCCACCGCGTTGGCATCGGAGTTGAGCTCGATGCCCAGCGAGGCCGAGGGCTTGCCGTTGAAGCGGGTGATGCTGTCGTAGGTCTCCGGGCCCAGGCCGATCCTGGCCACGTCCGACAGGTGCACGGCGGCGCCGCTGGCATCGCTCTTGAGCACGATCGCGCCGAACTGCGCCGGGGTCTGCAGGCGGCTGCGGGTGGTCACGGTGGCGTCCAGGCGCTGCCCGCGCAGCGCCGGCTGGCCGCCGATCTCGCCGGCCGACACGTCGGTGTTCTGCGACTGCAGCGCGTTCTCCACGTCCGAGGGCATCAGCGCGTACTTGCGCAGCTTCTCCGGGTCCAGCCAGATGCGCATGGCGTATTCCGAGCCCATCGGCTGGATGTTGCCGACGCCGCTGACGCGGCTGATCTGGTCGTCGATGTTCGATTCCATGTAGTTGGCGACATCGAAGTTGTCCATGCTGCCGTCGTCGGAGGTGAACGCCACCACCTCGAACAGCGAGCCGCTGGACTTGGTGATGACCAGGCCGTTCTGCTGCACCGCCTGCGGCAACACCGACATCACCGACTGCAACTGGTTCTGCACCTGCACCTGCGCGGTGTCGGCGTTGGTGCCGGTCTCGAACACCAGGTTGACCTGCGCGGTGCCGTCGGAGGCGCTGGTGGAGGTCATGTACAGCAGGTGGTCCAGGCTCTGCTGCGACTGCTCGATCAGCTGGGTGACGGTGTTCTCCACCGTCTGCGCCGAGGCGCCGGTGTAGGTGGCGCGCACGGTGATGGTGGGCGGCGCCATGTGCGGATAGCGTTCGACCGGCAGCCCATGGATGGCCAGCATGCCGATCAGGACGATGACGATGGCCATGACCCAGGCCACCACCGGGTGGTTGACGAAGAAGCGCGACATGCGGGAGTCCTCAGTCGGCCTGGGCGTCGTCGCCCGGCAGCGCCGGCGCGGCATCGAGCTGGGCGGCGGTGACCGGGTAAGGCTGCGCCGGCTTGCCGAGTTCGGCACGGCTGCCGTTGACCACGATCAGGCGCTCGCCCGGCTTGAGCCCGGACTCCACCAGCCAGTCGTGGCCGATGGCCTCGCCGGTGCGGATGTGCCGCTCCACCACCTTGTCGTGCGCATCCAGCAGCTTCACCACCGGCTCGCCCTTGCTGTCGCGGGTCACCGCCTGCTGCGGCACCAGCACCGCGCCCTGGTCGGTGGCCATCGGCAGCACCGCGCGCAGATACATGCCCGGCAGCAGCAGGTGCTCGGGATTGGGCACCACCGCGCGCAGGGTGACGTTGCCGGTACCGGCGTTGACCTGGGTGCCCACGAATTCGAGGGTGCCGGCGTGCGGATAGGTGCTGCCGTCCTCCAGCCGCACCTGCACCTGCGCCTTGCCGTCGATGGCGTGGATCTGCCCGGCGTCGAGCTGCCGGCGCAGCGCCAGCATCTGCGTGCTGGACTGGGTGACGTCCAGGTAGATCGGGTCCAGCCGCTGGATGGTGGTCAGCGCCGCGTCCTGCGCGGCGGTGAGCAGCGCGCCGACGGTGTAGGCGGAGGTGCCGATGGTGCCGGAGATCGGCGCGGTGATGCGGGTGTAGTCGAGGTTGATGCGCGCCGCCTGCAACGCCGCCTTGGCCGCGACCACCGCCGCCTCGTCCTGGCGCAGCGCGGACACCGCGTCGTCGGCGTCCTGCTTGCTGGCCGCGTCCATGTCGGTGAGGCTGCGGGTGCGCTCGGCCTTGGGCCGCGCACTGGCCAGCGCCGCCTCGGCCTGCACCAGGTTGCCGCGGGCGATGTCGTAGGCGGCCTGGTACGGCGCCGGATCGATCACGTATAGCGCCTGCCCTGCCTTGACCTCCTGGCCCTCCTGGAACAGGCGCTGGCGCAGCAGCCCGCCGACCTGCGGGCGCACGTCGGCGGTCTCGTAGGCCACGGTGCGGCCGGCCAGGGTGCGCTCCACCGGCAGCGTGCGCGCGCCCAGGGTCAGCACCCCCACCCGCGGCGGCGGCGCGGCCGCCGGCTTGTCGCCGGAGCAGCCTCCGGCCACGGCAACGGCCAGCAATACGGCACAGCGAACGGGACGACGAGGCGCCTGGAAACGGTCGGACATGGGGAGTGCGGCTGGGAAGAAACGCGCAACGCTACTCCACGGATGTGTCGCATCGCACCATGTCTGTAACAGTGCGTTGTACGGGCTTCACCAAGGTCGGAGAAACGTCGGAAACCGGCACACAGCGTCGCACCCGCGGACGGCGCCATTCGTTCTATTACCGAACACAAATGCGATAATCGCCCATCTTGCCGACGTCGTTTCCCGCCGCGGCATGCCATCGTGCGCACGCCCGCCTTCGCCGCCCCCGTGGCCGGCCGCGGACGCCGTGCGTCTCCCCTGCAGAGGATCGAAAACGTGCAAACCCAATCGGATGTGTCGGCCGGCGGCCGGATCTTGCTGTGGAGCGTCGGCCTGCTGCTGGCGCTGATCGGGCTGGCGCTGCTGGTCGGCGGCATCCGCCTGGCCACCCTCGGCGGCAGCCTCTACTTCCTGGCGATGGGCGCGGCCTGCGTGGTCTCGGCCGTGCTGCTGCTGCGGCGGCGTCCGGCCGGTGCCTGGCTGTACGCACTGGCGTTCGTGCTGAGCGTGGCCTGGGCGTACTGGGATGCGGGCCTGGCGTTCTGGCCGCTGGTATCGCGGCTGATGATGCCGGCGGTGCTGGCGCTGCTGGTCGCCCTGGTCTACCCGACCCTGCGCCGCGCCCGCGGCCTGCCCGGCGGACGCGGCGCCTATGCGCTGGCGGCGGTGCTGGCGCTGGCCTGCGCC
>NZ_AQOK01000397.1:0-4277 GCF_000364645.1 Xanthomonas sp. SHU 308
TTCGCGGAAGGGGCATCCTGCCCCTGCCGCGAACGGCGTACATCCATGTGCGCCGCCCCTTCGGGGTTTTCCCCCGGGCCGGCCGCCGCTTCTGAAGGGAACCCGGCAAGTCAAAAGCCGGAGCAACAGCAACAGCACAGGCAACGGCAACAGCACAGGCAACGGCAACGGCAACGGCAACGGCAACGGCAACGGCAACGAGCATCTTGCTCGGTGCGGAAACAGGCAATCGAAAAAACCAGACCGACGGCGACGCGTTGCCAACGCCTAGTTCCCCGCCACCCACCACATCGGCCAAGTCGTCGACAAGATCGCCGCACCAGCGCGCACCATCCGCCTCGCAACTGCGCTACCTTGCACTCAAGGCGCGCCCTCGCGCCCAAGTCGCCCCCGGAGATCCCCATGCCCCTGCTCCATCGGTCCCCTGCCGCGCCACAGCACAGCAGCCGCCATCGCGCCTGGCGCATCGGCCTGGCCCTGCTGTGCGCCCTGGTCGCCGCGCCCGGCATGGCCGCCGACACCGCCGTGCCGGCCGTGCAGCGCGCGCAGCAGCTGATCCTGGTGCTGGCGCCGGACTGGGACAGCCCGCAGGGCACGTTGCAGGCGTTCGAGCGTGATGCACAAGGCTGGCGTGCGCAGGGCAAGGCCTTCGACGTGAGCCTCGGCCGCCACGGCAGCGCCTGGGGCCTGGGCCTGCATCCGGCACAAGACGACGGCCCGCAGAAGCGCGAAGGCGACGGCCGCAGCCCGGCCGGCGTGTTCACCATCGGCGAAGCCTTCGGCTATGCGCCGCGCATCGACAGCGCCATGCCCTACCAGGCGATGCAGCAGAGCAACTACTGCATCGATGTGCCCGGATCGCCGCTGTACAACCAGATCGTCGATGCCGACAAGGTCGGCAGCGCCGCGGTCGCCGGGTCCACCGAACCGATGCGCCTGGACCTGCAACACGCCGGCGACCAGCGCTACCGCGAAGGCTTCGTGATCCAGCACAACGCGCAGGCCACGCCGGGCGCCGGCAGTTGCATCTTCGCCCACCTGTGGCGCGCGCCCGGCGCGCCCACCGCCGGCTGCACCGCGATGCAAGCGGCCGACATGCAGCGGCTGCTGGCGTGGTTGCGGCCGTCCGCCGCGCCGCTGTTCGTGCTGCTGCCGCGCCATGCCTACCGGCGCCTGCAGGCCGAGTGGGCGCTGCCGGCCGTGGAGCCGGCGTCGTGAGCCAGGCGCCCGCACCCGGGCTGGTCCGCGCGGTCAGCCGCTGGCAGATCGTCGGGTTGTCGATCAACGACGTGATCGGCAGCGGCATCTACCTGCTGCCGGCGGCCACCGCCGCCCTGCTCGGGCCGTTGAGCCTGTGGGCGGTGTTGCTGGCCGGTGTGGCGGTGGCGCTGCTGGTGCTGTGTTACGCGCAGGCGGCCAGTTACTTCGACGAACCCGGCGGCAGCTATCTGTATGCGCGCGAGGCGTTCGGCCGTTTCGCCGGCTTCGAGATCGGCTGGATGATCTGGCTGACCCGGATCAGTTCGGCAGCGGCGCTGAGCAACGGGCTGGCCGATGCGGTGGTGCGCTTCTGGCCGGCCGCGGCCGGGGGCGGCGCGCGCCTGGCCATCGTGATCGGCTCGCTCGGCCTGCTCACCGCGATCAACGTGATCGGGGTGAAGTCGGCCGCGCGCACCGGCGTGGCGCTGGTGATCGGCAAGCTGGTGCCGCTGCTGCTGTTCGTGGCGATCGGCGTGTTCTACGTGGACTGGTCGTGGGCGTTCTCGGGCAAGACCCCGGACCCGCACGATGTCGGCAACCTCGGCGAGGCGGCGTTGCTGCTGCTGTTCGCGTACGCCGGCTTCGAGAACATCCCGGCCGCCGCGGGCGAATACCGCAATCCGCGCCGCGACGTGCCGTTCGCGCTGATCACCATGATCGTCACCGTCACCTTGATCTATGCCGCGGTGCAGGTGGTGGCGCAGGGCACGCTGCCCAACGTGGCGCAATCGGCGACGCCGCTGGCCGATGCCGCCAGCGGCTTCGGTGGCGAAGCGCTGGCGCTGATCCTCACCGTCGGCGCCACCATCTCCATCCTCGGCACCACCAGCAACACGGTGATGCTGGGGCCGCGCTTCCTGTTCGCGCTGGCCAAGGACGGCTACGGCCCGGCGTTCCTGGCGCGAGTGCATCCACGCTTCCGCACGCCGGCCGCGGCGATCCTGCTGCAAGGCGTGCTGTCGCTGGCGCTGGCCCTGTCCGGCTCGTTCGTGCAACTGGCGCTGCTGTCGATGGTCACCCGCCTGTTCGCCTACATCGGCACCGCCGCGGCGGTGCTGGTGCTTGCACGGCGCTATCGCGACCGGCCAGGCGCGCTGCGGCTGCCGGGCGGGCCGCTGATTCCGCTGGCGGCGTTGTTGCTGGCGCTGGCGCTGCTGCTCAGCGCCAGCTGGCAGAACCTGGCCGCCGCGGGCGTGGCGCTGCTGATCGGCGCGCTGTTCTACCGGTTCCCGCGCAAGGACGCGGCGTGAACGCCTTCACACCGCCTTGCGCGCAGGTCACGCGCGGATAACCGCGGCGCCCGGACGCTGGACACCCACCAGCGAGAGCCGCCCGCCATGAAACGACGCCGCGTCTACAGCGCTCCGGATCTGCCCACCGCCACCCGCGCACTGCAGGCCGCGCGCGGTGCCGGTGTCGACAACGACGACCTGTCCCTGGTCGCGCGCGGCGACATCGAGCTGGACGCCATCCCCGACGACCGCAAGGAAGGCAAGACCGACACCGTGCCGGCCGCGGCGCGCGGCGCCCTGGGCGGCGGCGCCGCCGGCCTACTGGCCGGGCTGGCGGCGATCGCGGTGCCGCCACTGGGCATCACCCTGGCCGGTGCCGGGGTCATGGCCATCGCCGGCGCCCTGGTCGGCAGTTGGTCCTCGGCCCTGGTCGGGTCCACCGTGCCCGACCCGGTGCGGCGCAACTTCGAAGAGGAAATCGAGGCCGGACGCATCCTGGTGGTGATCGAAGGCGAGCCGGAGCTACTGGACGCCGCCGACGCGCCGCTGCGCGCGGCCGGCACCACGGCCTTGCCTTACGAAGCGGCGGCTGCCGCGCACTGACATCACGCCAGCTAGGCCAGGCCTGGTGCGAGACGCTCTGCGTTGCGCAGTTCCGTACTGACGCGGCTGCACGGCCAGAAGGCCCGCCGCCATGGCAGCCATGGCGTCGTCATCGGCGCGCGTGTCGTTCGTCAGGCGGCCGGCGTCAGCGACCGCATGCGTGCCAACAGACCCGCGGCATACACCAGCCCGTAGGCGATCAGCGCCGCGGCGATGCTCATGGTCAGCGGACTGGCGTTCTGCAGGGTTTCCGCGCTGCCGCCGGCGAACGCCCCGCTGGCCCAGCGCCAGGCCAGGCGCCCGAGCAACAGCACGCTCAGCGCGGCGCCGATCCAGGGATTTGGCGTATACCAGCGCGCGCCGTCCTGCAGTTCGATGCGGGTGTGGTGCAGGGCGAAGCCGCCCAGCGCGGCCCCGCCCACCGTCCCCAACCCCATGCCCAGGCGCACGGCGGGCAGGTGCACGGCCAGCCACGCCAGCAAGGCCGCAACCAGCAATAGGAACCCCAGCCGCACGCCGGTGCGCCGCGGCTGCCAGGGCTGGCGGCCGAAATAACGGCGGATGCGTCGGTAATACAGCCAGCCGACGCCGGCCGTGGCCAAGTACGGGGTCAACAAGGCGATGCCGTTGGCGGCCATGGGATTTGTCGGAAGAGAGGGGCGTAGCGGCGGATCGTAAGCCACCCTGAGCGCCGGCGCAGCCTGCCAGAAGGCATGAATGTTTCATATCGCGATCACGCCGCGCAGGGGCGGGTTTAACGCCGGCGTGGCTAGCGTGGAGCGCATTCATCGTCCACGGAGAACCATCATGAGCGTTCCGTATCAGATCCCCGGCCGTGCGCCCAACGACGAGGACCGCAACAGCGTCTCGCAGTACTGGCGCGATCGTTTCGCCGACGAGCCCTATTACAGCGAAGGCGAGCGCTTCGAGGACTACGAGCCCGCCTACCACGCCGGCCACGAGGCGCGCATCCGCGACTTCAACCGCGCCTACGAGCAGGTGGAAGCGGAGTTGCACCGCGACTGGGACAACAACAAGGGCTCACAGACGCTGAGCTGGAGCAAGGCCCGCCACGCCGTGCGCCGCGCCTGGGAGCGTGCCGGCAACGGCGAATAAGGCGACGTGCCACGTTCCCACTTGTAGAAGTCAACTGTCATGCACCTGCGATGACAGGAGGAGCGT
>NZ_AQOK01000398.1:0-817 GCF_000364645.1 Xanthomonas sp. SHU 308
GCTTTCTTTTGGTTACTTTTCTTTGCGCGAGCAAAGAAGCGCTTCTCAGCAGCCAAAGGCTGATCAAAGTAACTCGCCGCAAGGCGAAAGCCGTTGCTATTGCTGTTGCTGCTTGATTTACGCGTCGGACAAGCACACCCGCACGAGTGAGCTTTGGCGGCGATGAGCTCTATCGGTAAAGCCCTTCGCGGCTAAAGCTGCTCCTACATTGCCGCTAGGGGAGTGCTGCCACCACTACCCACGCCTGCCCGCCGCATGCCCCTGCGCCAACTGCCACAGGTGGCGCACGATCGGCATCGCCTGCGCGGTGGCCGGCAGCGCGGCCAGGGCCAGGCGCGCCATCGGCACGCGGCCTTCGATGTCCAGGTAGCGCACCCCGGGCAACTGCACCTGCGCGGTCGAGGCGGGGACCACCGACACACCCAGTTCGGCGGCCACCAGGTTGACGATGGACGACATCTGCGGCGCTTCCTGTTCGATCTTCAGTTCGAAACCGGCCTGGCGGCAGGCATCGAGGATCTCGTCGTACAGGCTGGTGCCGAAGCTGCGCGGGAACAGGATGAAGGGTTCGCCGGCCAGCGCCGACAGCGGTGCGCGGCGGCGCTTGGCCAGACGGTGCGCCGCCGGCACCGCGATCTTCATCGGTTCGTCGGGCAGCTTGAGCAACTGCAGTTCCGAGGGCGTGGCTACGCTGTAGCGGATGAAGGCCGCATCCAGCCGCCCCTGCAGCAGCGCCGCAAGCAGGCCGGCGGTGTTGGTCTCTTCCAGCGCCAGTGTCACCGCCGGCCAGCCGCGGCGGAAGCCGCGCACCAGGGTC
>NZ_AQOK01000399.1:0-12589 GCF_000364645.1 Xanthomonas sp. SHU 308
CGGCGCGCGGCATCGCCGGCGCGTTCCAGGTCGGCGAGCACGCGCCGGGCTTCGGTGCGGAAGGCGCGACCGGCATCGGTGAGTTCGGCGCCGCGCGGCGTGCGCACGAACAACGGCGTGCCCAGTTCCTCCTCCAGTGCGCGGATCTGCTGGCTCAGCGGCGGTTGCTGGATGCCCAACTGCGCGGCGGCGCGGGTGAAGTGCCCGGCCTCGGCCACGGCCAGGAAGTAGCGCAGGTGGCGCAGTTCCATGTCATATCCAGAGCATATGGAGAGTGGGAAAATCATATATTGGACGCCGGGTGACGGCAGGCGAATACTGGCCATCCGTTTTCCGCCGCGACCCACACCGTGAACGCCTCCAGCCAATGCCCGCCGGTGCACGCCGTGGACGATGCGCCGCTGTTGCGCATCCGCCTGGCGCTGTTCCTGGCCGGCTTCGCCACCTTCTCGCTGCTGTACAGCGTGCAGCCGCTGCTGCCCGAATTCGCCCGCGAGTTCGGGCTCAGCGCGGCGGCCAGCTCATTGCCGCTGTCGCTGGCCACCGGCGGCCTGGCGATCGCGATCTTCTGCGCCGGCGCGGTGTCGGAGACGCTGGGCCGGCGCGGGCTGATGTTCGTGTCGATCGCGTTGGCGGCGCTGCTCAACCTGCTCGCGGCCTACCTGCCGCACTGGGGCGCGCTGGTGGTGGTGCGCGCGCTGTCCGGCATCGCCCTGGGCGGCGTGCCGGCGGTGGCGATGGTGTACCTGGCCGAGGAACTGCCGGCGAGCCGGCTCGGCGCGGCCACCGGGCTGTATGTGGCCGGCAATGCGTTCGGCGGCATGGTCGGCCGCATCGGCATGAGCATGCTCACCGACCACTTCGACTGGCGCGTTGCGCTGGCCACGCTGAGCACAGTGGATCTGCTGGCCGCGGTCGGCTTCGTGTGGCTGCTGCCGCCGTCGCGGCACTTCGTGCGCCGCCAGGGAGTGAATCTGCGCTTCCACCTGCGCGCCTGGGGCGGGCATCTGCGCGATCGCCACCTGCCGTGGCTGTTCGCGATCCCGTTCCTGGCGATGGGCGTGTTCGTCAGCGTCTACAACTACGCCGGCTTCCGCCTGGGCGGGCCGGAGTTCGGGCTGAGCCAGAGCCAGCTCGGCATGATCTTCAGCGCCTACGTGTTCGGCATCGTATCGTCCTCGGTCGCCGGCGCCGCCTCGGACCGGTTCGGTCGCGGCCCGGTGGTGCTGGCCGGCATCGCCACCGCGGCGCTGGGCGTGGCGCTGACCCTGGCGCATGCGCTGGTGCCGGTCGTCGCCGGCATCGTGCTGCTGACCATCGGCTTCTTCGTCGCGCATTCGGCGGCCAGCGCCTGGGTCGGGCGCCTGGGCGGGCAGTTCAAGGGCCATGCCGCCTCGCTGTACCTGCTGGCGTACTACGCCGGTGCCAGTGTGATCGGCTCGCTCAGCGGTGCGGCGTGGCAGCACGGCGGCTGGAACGCACTGGTCGCGTGCTGCCTGGTGTTGCTGGGCATCGGCCTGGTCTCCGCGCAGGTGCTGCGCCGCGGCGCCGACGACAGCCGCCCCTACGGCCGCTTCGGGCCGCATCCGCCGCGCGGCGAGTGAGCCGCCCTCCAACGAGCATTCCGCAATGCAGATCGACCATCTCGACCATCTGGTCCTCACCGTCGCCGACATCGAGGCGACCTGCGCGTTCTATGCGCGGGTGCTGGGCATGCGCGTGGTGACCTTCGGCGAAGGCCGCAAGGCGCTGGCGTTCGGCGCGCAGAAGATCAACCTGCATCGGCATGGCCACGCGTTCGACCCGAAGGCGCGGGTGCCGACGCCGGGCTCGGCCGATCTGTGCTTTCTCACCGCCACGCCGCTGGCGCAGGTGGCCGAGGAACTGCGCGCTGCCGCCGTGCCGATCGAGGACGGGCCGGTGCAACGCACCGGCGCCCGCGGACCGATCCTGTCGCTGTACTTCCGCGATCCGGACGGCAACCTGATCGAGGTCGCCAACCCGTCGTGAACAGGGGCGCCGCCGCGGCAGCGCCCGTGGCGTTCGGTCACTCCGTGTAGCTCACCGACAGGGTCACGTTGGCGTAGCCGCCGCTGCCGCCGACCAGGCGGAAGAAGTAGCTGCCGGTCGCCGGCAGCGCCATCTGCACGTTCTGCGTGGTGCCGTTGCGCACCGAGCTGTAGTCGGCATCGTTGCCGTCGGCGCTGGGTGCGCGCACCGCACGTACGTACAGCCGCAGCTGGCCGCTACCGCCCAGGGTGCGCAGTTGCAGGTTGCGCGCGTTGGCCGGGACATCCAGGCGGTACAGCGGCCCCTGGCCCGCAGCGGCGGACAGCCGGCTCTGCGTGCCGCGCGCGATGGGCGTGGCGGTGGCTTCCTCGCCGCCGCCGCTGGCGCCGGCGGCGCGCGCGACCGCCTTGCCGGCATTGAGGATGCCGGCGCCGATGCGCAGCGTCGGCTTCACCGGGAACACGTTGGAGGTCTGGGTCAGGATGTCGCGCATCTGCGCGGTCGTCGGCACCGGCCGGCCGGCGTTGATCGCCGCGCTGATCGCCAGCGCGACCACGCCGGCCACGTGCGGCGAGGCCATGGATGTGCCCGCGTAGCCGGCGTAGGCCGGCTGGTCCGGACCATGGGTGCCGTTGTTGAGGGTGGACCAGACCAGGCCGGTGCGCACCGATCCCGCGCCGCTGGATGCATCGTTGGCGTACACGCCGCCGCCGGGCGCGGACAGGGTGATGGTGTTGCCGAAGTTGGAGTAGTAGGCGCGACCGCCGGTGATGCCGGTGGCGGCGACGTTGATGACGCCCGGGCAACTGGCCGGCGAATAGCCCGCGGCGTCGGCGTTGTCGTTGCCCGCGGCCACCACCACCACGCTGCCGCGCGCGATCGCGCTGGCGATGGCATTGGCGGTGACCGAATCCTGCGCGCAGGCGCCGCCGCCGCCCAGGCTCATGTTGATCACCTCGGCGGGGTTGGCATTGTCGGGCACGCCGTCGACGTGGCCGCCCGAGGCCCACACGATGGCATCGGCGATATCGGCGGTGGTGCCGCCGCAATGGCCGAGCGCGCGGATCGGCAGGATCTTCGCGTCCGGCGCGATCCCGGCCATGCCGATGCCGTTGTTGGTGCGCATGGCGATGGTGCCGGCGACGTGGGTGCCGTGCCAGGAACTGTCGGTCTGTTCCTGCGGTTGCGCACAGCCGCCGTTGGCGACCAGGTACTTGTCGTCGGTGGTCCAGTCGCCGGTGTCCCAGCCGCCCGCGACGCGTCCGTTGCTGGCGCGGCCGGACATCAGCGCATCGCTGATGAAGTCGTAGCCGGCGCTGGCAAGCGAGGTATCCAGGTCCGGATGCGCGGTGATGCCGGTATCGATCACCGCCACCACCACGCCCTGGCCGGTGCCGTATTGCCAGGCCGGCAACAGATCGATGCCGCCACGGTTGGGATAGCCGGTGGTCTCCGGCGCCAGCGTTTCCAGGTGGCCATCGGGCGTGCGCAGGTGCCACTGCACGGAATAGCCGGGATCGTTCGGTGCGCTTGCCGCGCTGGCCGTGGCCTGCGCGGCGCTGCGTACCGGCTTGAGCACCAGGTTGGGCTCCACGTGCGCGATTGCGGGGTCGGCCTTCAGGCTGGCGATCAGCGTCTGCAGCTGCGATGGCGTCAGCGCGCGGCTGGGCCGCACCAGGTCGGCGCCGACGGCGAGGCGACGCACCCGGTTCAAGGCCGGGGCGGTCTGCCGGTAGGTGCTGGTCCAGGTGCTGGCGGTGCTGCGCGCGGCCATGATCTGGTTCAGCGTGGCGCTGGCGGCGCGCGGGTCGCGGACGGCGCTGCTGCCGTCGCGGTAGGTCACGATCAGGCCGTCGTAGACGGTGGATTGCCCGGGCGCGGCCTGGGCCAGGACCGAGAAGCGCGGGGCGGTCTGCGCCTGCGCGGTGCCGGCGAGGGCCAGGCCCAGCGACAGGGCGAGCAGGTTGCGGGAAAGCGGGGTGGCGTGGGTCATGGCGGTGTCTCTGCGAAGATCGACGAAGGCGTGGAAATCAAGGAAGGGGCGGCACCTGCGGCCGTGTCACCAGCTGAAGCCGGCACCGGCGGACACGCTCTTCTCGCTGCCGGAGAAGGCGCCGCCGAGCGAGACGCTGGCGCGGTTGCCGATCGCGCGCTGGTAGCCCACCGCCAGCGCGCTTTCGCCGCCCTGCGAGCCGACGCCGACGCCGATGCGGTTGGCCCCGGCCAGGCCGGAGGTGTTGACCGCCATGCCGGCATAGGCGGCGCTGACCGCGCCCATCCGGTCGATGCGCCGGTCCAGGTGCTGGAAGCGCTGGTCGGTGTCGGTGCGCAGCTTGGTCAGGTTGTCGTCCCAGCCGGCCATGCGGCTGTCGGTGTAGGCGTTGGCGCTGCTCAGGGTGGCGCTGTCGCCGGCCTGCATCTGCGCGACGTTGACCGCATCGGTGGCCGCGCTGCCGGCGGCGACGTTGCTGATCTGGCGTTCGTTGCCGGCGCTGCCGACCGAGACGGTATTGGCGCGCGTGGCGGAGGAGCCGCGGCCGATCGCCACGGCATTGCTCGCCGAGACCGACGCGCCCTGGCCGATGGCGGTGCCGGAGGCGGCCGTGACCGTGGCGCTTTCGCCGACCGCCACCGCGTTGGTGGCATTGGCGCTGATGCTGGCGTTGGCGCCGACCGCGGTACTGCCGTCGGCGTTGACCTGTGCGTTGCCGCCCAGCGCCGTGTCGTTGGGGCCGTAGGCCAGTGCGTTGGAGCCGATCGCCGTGCCGTTCTGGCCGTTGGCGGTGGCCTGCGCGCCCACCGCCACGGCATTGGTGCCGGCGCCGACGCTGGGGCCGCCGGTGCCGCCGCCGCCCACTGCCACACTACCGGCGCCACTGCCGACCCGGGTGTCCAGCGCCGACAACGCACCATCCAGCGCCGACAGCGCCGAGCCGACCGTGCCGTAGCTGCGGCCCTGGATCAGGTAGCTGCCGCCGCTGAAGCTGCCGTCGCCGCCGACCGCGCTGCCGGCGCCGAGCGCGCTGGCGATGCTGCGCAACTGCAGCACGTTGACCGCATCGGTGTCGGCGGTGCCGGCGGCGATGTAGGTGAGCTGGCGCAGCGCACCGTCGTTGCCGAAGGCGACCGCGTTGTCGCGGTCGGCCATCGAACCGGCGCCGATGGCCACGCTGTTGGCGCCGGTGGCGGCGCTGTTGTAGCCCAGCGCGACGCTGCCCGCGGTCAGTGCGGAGGCGCCGCTGCCGAGCGCGGTGGCGCCGGCGGCATTGGCGCTGGCGATGGCGCCGAAGGCGCTGGCGTCCTGCCCGTCGGCGAAGGCGCTGGCGCCCACCGCCAGCGCATTGGTGCTGGTCGCCAGCGCGGAGGCGCCCAGCGCCATGCTGTAGTCCGCGTCGGCATGGCTGTCGAAGCCCAGCGCGGTGCCGTAGTCGGACAGCGCCCAGGCGCCGGCGCCGACGGTGACCGCGCCCAGTCCGTTGGATTGCGCCGGCACGCCCGCATTGCTGGCGCCGATCGCCACACTTTGCTGGCCGGCCGCCGAGGCGCTGTCGCCGATCGCGATGCCGCCGTCGCCGCTGGCGGTGGCGGTGTAGCCCATCGCCACGCCGAAGAAGCCGGAGGCGACGCTGTAGCCGCCGTTGGCGACGGCCCCGGTGCCGCTGGCATTGGCGGCATAGCCGAACGCGCTGGCCTGCTCGGCGCTGGCGCTGGACGAGGAGCCGCTGGCGGTGGCGTAGTTGGCGCTGGCCGATGCGGTGGCACCCACTGCGGTGGCGCCGGAGCCGCTGGCGCTGGTGTTCCAGCCCAACGCGCTGGCACTGTCAGCGGTTGCGGTGGCGGCCGTGCCCAGGGCCAGGGAACCGAAGCCGGTACTCTGCGCGCCGGCCGAGTCGCCGTAGGTGCTGCCGAAGAAGCTGCCGCCGATCGCGATCGCCGAGGTGCCGCTGGCGACCGCGCCGTCGCCCATGGCGATGGCGGCGCTGTCGGAGGCGACGGTGTGGTGGCCGATCGCGATGGCGAAGGCGCCGGAGGCGTCGGCGCGTGCACCCATCGCCACCGCGCGCAGGCCGGCGGCGCTGGCGTAGTCGCTGCCGTCGTTCAAGCCTTCTGCCAGGAAGTAGTGGGTGGTGTTCTGGCTGCCGGGCTGCACGTCCTGGGTGGTGGCGTCCTGCGGCGCCGCGTCGGCGTCGGCGCTGTCCGTCTCGGTGCGGGTGGCGTCGCCCTGCGGTGCCCGCGATGGCGGCTGGGTCGCCGCGGTCGGTGCCGTGGCAGTGACCGCGAAGGCGCTCGAGGGCAGGCTCAGCGCGAGCACCAACGCGGCGGTCAACAGACCGTCAGAGGCCTGCGGCAGGATGGACGAGGACGACGACAGCGGGCGCACGGCGGCGCGCAGGGCATTGGGCAGAAGAGGCATGGTCGATTCCGGGCTGGGGCCGGGAGCGTCGTCCCGACAACGAGTCAGGCCCGATTAAGGCCGCAAGCCCAGCCCCCTTCAATGCACGTAAATTCACGTCTCCCTCACGGTAGACTCACCGTCATGGGAGCCTGGGTGAGATGGGGTGCGCACTCTGCGCCGGTCGCGCTTGCCGCGCGGCTGTGGCGGCGCCTCTCGCTGTGGCTGCGCCGGGTGCCGATCGCCGATCCGCTCGACCGGCGCAACGCGCCCGCGCTGCAGGTGCTGTTCGTGTTCCTGGGCAGCGAGATCCCGCTCAACAAGCTCTACCACCTGCTGACCGCACCGCGCATCGAGATGAGCACGATGCAGCTGGCGGTGGACGTGGGCACCGATGCGGCGATCGCCGCCGCGGCCTGGGGTGGGGTCTGGATGATCCGCCGCGGCCTGCTGAAACAGGCCGCCGCCGCGTTCATCGCGGTGGTGCTGTGCTCGGCGGTCGCCGCCAACCTGGCGTTCGGCTATCAGCTGCAGGCCTTCGATCCGTACCCGATGATGATGCTGACCCTGGCCGCGCTGGTGATCGGGCGCCGCGCGCTGTGGCTGGTGTACCTGTGCATCCCGCTGATCTTCTGGCTGGGCATGGAAAGCCCCTGGGGCCAGGACCCGCGCGGCACCCGCAGCCCGTTCCAGAACCTGCCCTCGCTGGCGCTGAGCTACCTGATGATCACCCTGGTGCTGGACCGCACCGTCGCCGCGCTGCGCGAGAGCCTGTGGCGCGCGCGGCGCAGCGCCGCGCGCCTGCGCGTGGAGATGCGCGAACGCACCCTGGCGCAGCAACGCCTGCTGCATCTGCAGAAGATCGAGCTGGTGGAGCAGCTGGCCAGCGGCGTGTCGCACGACTTCAACAACATCCTCAGTGCGATCCTCGGCTACACCGAGCAACGCCATTGCGTGCACGAACTGGACTATCACCCGCCGCGCGATGCGCTGGTGCTGGCCGATGCACTGGAAGGCGTGGCCCTGGCCGCGCATCGCGGAGTGGCGGTCAGTCGCAAGCTGCTGAGCTTCAGTCGCCGCGAGGCGAGCGTGCCCGAGCGCTTCGATGCCGGCGAAGCGCTGCGCAGCCTGCAGCCGATGCTGCGACAACTGTTCGGTGCCGCGGTACAGTTGCGCCTGGATCTGGCCACCGAAGCGGCGCCGGTGTTCCTGGATCGCAGCCGCTTCGACCTGGCGCTGCTCAACTTCGCCGCCAACGCGCGCGATGCGATGCCCGGCGGCGGCTGCTTTTCGCTGCAGTTGCGCCGCGATGGCGAGGCCGTCGCCATCGCCATTGCCGATACCGGCGTGGGCATGAGCGAGGCCGTGCAACGGCAGATCTTCGAGCCGTTCTTCACCACCAAGCCGGCCGGGCAGGGCACCGGGCTGGGCCTGGCGGTGGCGTTCGAGATGGCGCAACAGGCGCATGGCAGCCTGCAGGTGCGCAGCGCGCCCGGCGCCGGCACCTGCTTCGTGCTGCGCCTGCCGCTGGCCGGGCTCAGCGCTCCTGCGGCATGAGCAGATAGCCTTCGCCGCGCACCGCGCGCAATGGCAGCGCGCTGCCGGTGCGCTCCTGCACTTTCTGCCGCAGCCGATGCAACAACGCGTCCAGCCGGTGCGGATCGATCTCCAGCCCGGCATTGCCGCCGAGCATGCCGATCAACGCATCGCGGCTGACCAGGCGTCCGCGCGCCTGCCACAGGCTCTGCAGCACCTTGCGTTCGGAGGCGGTCAACGGCACCGCCTGCCCGTCCGGCGCGAACAGGCACCAGCCGTCGTCCTGCAGTTGCCACTCCTCGCTGGCCGGCGCGCTCGGCCGCAGCATGCGCCGGGCCACGCTGAACAAGGTGGCGGCGAGGATCTCGATCTGCACCGGCTTGATCAGGTAAGCATCCGCGCCCTGGACCAGCCCGCGCACCAGATCCGGCTGCTCGCCGCGGCCGCTGAGGATGACGATGCCCATGCCGGGGCGGCGTTCCTGCAGTTGCTGGGTCAGGGTGAAGCCGTCGCTGTCGGGCAGGCCGATGTCGAGCACGATCAGGTCGAAACGCTGCGCCTCCAGCGCCGCCCACAGCGCCTGCGCGGTGCGCAGCGGCGTGACCTCGAAGCCGTGCCGCTGCAGGCCCGGCAGCAACACGCGGTCGCGCAGCACATCGTCGTCCTCCAGCAACGCCACCCGCAGTGGGGCGTTGGCGGCAGCGGCGAGCGGGGACGGGGTGGGATCGGAAACGCGGCTCACGAGACGGAATCGGCGAAGGGACGGCATTCCTCACGGAGGCGGCGTGCGGCCTGCAGGGTGCCGTGAACGCCGAGCATCCTGCCGCGCCCTGGACAGTAGCCAGTTTCCAGCGGGCTTTCAATGCGCGCGGCAACGCTTCAGCGGCCGTGGCGGCCAGGGCTTGCGTTGCTGCCGCCCACCCCCTAGATAGGAAGCCGACACGCCGTCGTCGCGTGCGCCTCCACCACTCCGGGACCTTCACGATGTCGCAGTTGCTGCAGGATCACCCCGCGTCCGCACAGCCAGCGGCGTCCGCGCTGGAAGCGTTCGTCGACCGCCATCGGCGCCTGTTCGTGCTGACCGGTGCCGGCTGCAGCACCGACTCGGGCATTCCCGACTACCGCGACGCCGCCGGCGACTGGAAGCGTGCGCAGCCGGTGACCTACCAGGCCTTCATGGGCGAGCTGGCGACGCGGCAGCGCTACTGGGCGCGCAGCCTGCTCGGCTGGCCGCGCTTCGGCCATGCGCGGCCCAATGCCACCCATGCCGCGCTGGCGCAGCTGGAAGCGCGCGGCCAGGTCGAACTGCTGCTGACCCAGAACGTGGATGGCCTGCACCAGGTCGCCGGCAGCCGCGCCACCATCGACCTGCATGGGCGCCTGGACGTGGTGCGCTGCATGGGCTGCGAGCGGCGCATGCCGCGCGAGGCGTTCCAGCAGCACCTGCTGCAGCACAACCCGCAGTGGGCGACATTGCAGGCCGCGCCGGCGCCCGACGGCGATGCCGACCTGGAGGGCGAGGATTTCGCCAGCTTCGTGGTGCCGGCCTGCGCGCATTGCGGCGGCGTGCTGAAGCCGGATGTGGTGTTCTTCGGCGAGAACGTGCCGCGCGAGCGCGTGGCCAGTGCCTTCGCGCATCTGCAGCGCGCCGACGCGGTGCTGGTGGTGGGCTCGTCGCTGATGGTCTATTCCGGCTTTCGCTTCGTGCAGGCCGCGGCCAAGGCCGGGCTGCCGATCGCCGCGGTCAACCTGGGCCGCACCCGCGGCGACGATCTGCTGAGCCTGAAAGTGGAGCAGTCGTGCGCGCAGGCGCTGGCGTTCCTGTTGCCGGCAGCGGCGCGCGTTCCAAATCCCGGCACGAACTGATCCATCGGCAGTGGTTGATCGCGTTGTGCGGCAGGAGTGCAATGGCCGCTTCCCGCGCCGCGCGCGGCGTTTCCATGGATCCGTATCGTGAGTCACTTGTTCTCGCCCCTCGCGCTGGGGCCGCTGTCGTTGTCCAACCGCATCGTGATCGCACCGATGTGCCAGTACTCCGCCGAGGACGGCCGTGCCAGCGACTGGCACACCCAACATCTCGGGCAACTGGCGCAGTCCGGCGCCGGGCTGCTGATCCTGGAGGCGACCGCGGTGGAGCCGCGTGGGCGCATCAGCTACGCCGATCTGGGCCTATGGGACGACGCCACCGAGGCGGCGCTGGACACGGTGCTGCGCTCCGTGCGGCGCTGGTCGCCGATGCCGTTGGGCATCCAGCTCGCGCATGCCGGGCGCAAGGCGTCCACGCACAAGCCCTGGGACGGCGGCGGCGCGATCGCGCCCGAGCAGCCGAACGGTTGGCAGACGGTGGCGCCGTCGGCGCAGGCATTCGCCGACGACGGCCCGTCGCCGCAGGCGCTGGACCTGGCCGGCATCGACGCCATCGTCGAGGCGTTCGTGGCGTCGGCACGGCGCGCCGAGCGACTCGGCTTCGAGCTGATCGAATTGCATGCCGCACACGGCTACCTGCTGCACCAGTTCCTGTCGCCGCTGAGCAATCAGCGCGCCGATGCCTATGGCGGCAGCCTGGAGAACCGCATGCGCCTGCTGCTGCGCGTGCATGCGGCGGTGCGCGCCGCGGTGGCGCCGAGCATCGCGGTGGGCGTGCGCATCTCCGCCACCGACTGGGTCGACGGCGGTTGGGACCTGGCGCAGAGCGAGGCGCTGGCGCAGGCATTGCAGGCGCAGGGCTGCGATTATCTGCACGTATCCAGCGGCGGGCTGGACCGGCGTCAGCGCATTCCGGTGGCGCCCGGCTACCAGGTGCCGCTGGCCGAGGCGCTGCACCGCGCGGTGCGCATGCCGGTGATCGCAGTGGGCCTGATCACCGAGCCGCAGCAGGCCGAAGCCATCCTCGCCGAGGACCGTGCCGATGCCATCGCGCTGGCCCGCGGCATCCTCTACGATCCGCGCTGGCCGTGGCACGCGGCCGCCGCGCTGGGCGCGCGGGTACGCCCGTCGCCGCAATACCTGCGTTGCGAGCCGCATGCGGCGCGCGGCGTGTTCGACGCCTGACCGGCGCGCCGCGCGCGCTGGTGGCGTCCTCCATTTCGATTCCTTCAGGGAGCCTGCAATGACGACGATTGGATTTCTCGGCCTGGGCACGATGGGCCAGCCGATCGCGCTCAACCTGCTGCGCGCCGGCCATGCGTTGACGGTCTGGAACCGCAGCGCCGCGGCGGCGCAGCCCCTGCTCGAGGCCGGCGCGCAGCAGGCCGCGCAACCGGCCGATGCGGTGCGCGGGCCGGTGCTGTTCTCGATGCTGGCCGACGACACCGCGGTGCGCGAGACCCTGCTCGATCGCGGCGCGCTGGACGCGCTCACCGCCGGCAGCGTGCACGTCAACATGGCCACCATCTCGGTGGCCTTGGCGCGCGAACTGCACGCGCTGCATGCCGAGCGCGGCGTCGCCTACCTGGCGATGCCGGTGCTGGGGCGTGTGGAGGTGGCCGCGGCCGGCCAGCTCAACCTGCTCGCCGCCGGCGATGCCGCGGCGCTGGCGCGGGTGCAGCCGTTGCTCGACGTCATCGGACGCAAGACCTGGTATTTCGGCGCCGCCCCGGAACAGGCCAACGCGGTCAAGCTCGCCGCCAACCTGTGCCTGGCCAGCGCCATCGGCACCATGGCCGAAGCATCGGCGCTGGTGCGCGGGCACGGCGTGGAAGCGGCCGATTTCCTCGACATGCTCACCAGCACCGTGTTCGCCGCACCGGCCTACCAGACCTACGGCGGCATGATCGCCGAACAGCGCTACAGCCCGGCCGGCTTCAAGGCCACGCTGGGCCTGAAGGACGTGCGCCTGGCCCTGAACGCCGGCGAGACCCGGCACGTGCCGATGCCGCTGGCGGCGGTGCTGCGCGATGCCTTCATCGAGGCGATCGCGCACGGCGACGGCGACCTCGACTGGGCGGCACTGGCCAAGGTCGCCGCGCGCCGCGCCGGCCAGGCCTGAAGCGCCGACGGCTCTTCAGCGGACCTTGGCGGCGCATGCCGCACACTGCGCACCCGCTTGAGCCTGGCGCGCGCTTGCCGCTAAGGTGCGGCGATTTGCTGGCGCATCACAGGAGGATGCCATGAGCCCGAATTCGTCCGATCCCGGCGACAGAGCCCCGATCCAGCCACCGCGCGCGGTGGTGCGCGAGCCCGTGCCCGGGCCCGATCACCCGGAGCATCCGGACCATCTCCTGTACGCGCAGATCCGCGAGGGCGTGCATGCGCTGGACGCCGCCTGCGGCCGCGCGCCGGACGCGATCAGCGAGCGCATGGTGGCGCGGCTGCTGCCGCTGGCCAAGGAATACGGTTTCGACCAGGTCGACCACGTGGTGCTCAGCCGCGAGATCGGCGACGTGGAGGATGGCGAGAACGTGTTCCTGGTGCGCGGCGACCTGGACGATCCGGCGCACCTGCGCGCGCACATCACCACTCACGAAGCGGTCGGCATGTCGGTGGAGGATTCGCTGGCGCGCCTGGAAAAGGTCAACCGCCGCTTGGCGCTGCGCCTGCGCCCAGAGTGAGCGCAGGCGAGTGAGCAGCGTCCTGGGTGAGGCGTCAGCTTCGACCCTGTTTCCGGGTAAGCATGGCTGAGCCCCTCTCCCTCCGGGAGAGGGGTTGGGG
>NZ_AQOK01000400.1:0-2154 GCF_000364645.1 Xanthomonas sp. SHU 308
CAGCGGCCGGGTGGCGGCCGGCCTCGGCGCCACCGGCGCGGCACGGCGCGGCGCGGCCAGGTCCTGTTCGCGGCTGAGGCGGAAGAATCCCATCGCCTGCTGCAGCGATTCGGCCTGGGTGCTCATCTGTTCGGCGGTCGCCGCCAGTTGCTCGGAGGCCGCCGCGTTCTGCTGCGTGGCCTGGCTGAGCTGCGACACTGCCAGGTTGATCTGGGTGACGCCGGAGGACTGCTCCTGCGAGGCCGAGGCGATCTCCTGCACCAGATCCGACGTTTTCTTGATGCTGGGCACGATGGTGCCGAGCAGGCTGCCGGCGCGATCGGCCAGGCCCACGCTGCTGGCGGCGACCTCGCCGATCTCCTGCGCCGCCACCTGGCTGCGCTCGGCCAGCTTGCGCACTTCGGCGGCGACCACCGCAAAGCCCTTGCCGTGCTCGCCGGCGCGCGCGGCCTCGATCGCCGCGTTCAGCGCCAGCAGGTTGGTCTGGTAGGCGATGTCGTCGATGATGCCGATCTTCTGCGCGATCTGCTTCATCGCCTGGGTGGACGCCAGCACCGCGTCGCCGCCCTCCACCGCTTCCTTGGCCGCCTGCGCCGACATGCCCTCGGTGACCTTGGCGTTGTCGGTGTTCTGCGCGATGGACGCGGTCATCTGCTCCAGCGAGGCGCTGGTCTCCTCAACGCCGGCGGCCTGCTCGGTGGCGGCCTGGCTCAGCGACTGCGCGGTGGCGCTGACTTCCTCGGACGAACCGGCCAGCGACTGCGCGCTGGCATTGACCTCGCCCACCACCTCCGCCAGTCGCTCGACCATCGCCTGCAGCGCCACCATCGCGCTGGTGCTGTCGTTGGGGCGGGTCGGCACCTGCACGGTGAGATCGCCGCGCGCGATTCGCGAGGCCACTTCCATCACCGTGCTCGGCTCGCCGCCAAGTTCGCTCATCAGCGACCGCGCGATCAGGAAACCGATCAACGAGGCACACAGTGCCGCGACCAGGCTGCCGACGATCAGGGTCAGGTTGGTGCGCTGCTGCAACTGCTCGGCCTCGGTGGCGCGCGCAGCGAGCAACTCGCTCTCGGCGCGACGCACTTCGGCCATGCGATCGCGCATGGCGTCCATGTAGGCCTTGCCCTTGGAAGCACGCACCGCAGCGGTCAGCGCCTCCATCGTCGCCTGGCCATCGTTGACGTTCTTGCGCAGCGCGATCTGCGGATGCACCGCCTGGCTGAGCCATTGCGCCTGGGTCTGCTTCAGCGCGTTCAGGCGCTCCTGCTGCTTGGGGTTGTCGGCGGTCAGCTCCTGCGCCGTGCGCAGGTGGCTTTCGAAGCTGGCGACGCCGTCGCGGTAGGGCTGCAGGAACGCGTCCTCGCCGGTCAGCGAGAAGCCGCGCGTACCGGTCTCGATGTTGATCAGGCTGCTGAGCGCGGCATCGACTTCGGCGATCACCTTGTAGGTGTGGGTGTTCCAGTAATTGGCCTGCGACAACGCGGACACGTTGAAGTACGCCACGCCGGCCAGGGCCAGCAGGATGCACAGGACCACGGCGAAGCCGCCGTAGAGCTTGGTTGCGATTTTGAGATTCTTCAGCACGGCACTCTCCCGACAATGGGCAGTTGTGACAACGACAGCGACACGGAACTGGCGGCGCGACAGGCGCCGCCAGGGAATGGATCAGGCGCGGCCCAGCAGCGCTTCGCTGCGGTCGCGATTGCCTGCAACGGAACGCCGCGCGGCGACGGATGGCGCACGCGGCGCCCAGCGCGAGCCAGCCGCACGCAGCGGCGCCACCGGCTCACCGTCGTCCAGCGCGTGCGTGGCGCGGCGCGCGCCGGCGGACAACTGGAAGAACGCCATGCTGTCCTGCAACTGCACGGCCTGCGTGCTCATCGATTCGGCGGTGGCCGCCAGCTCTTCGGAGGCGGTCGCGTTCTGCTGGGTGATCTGACTCAGCTGCACCACCGCCGCATTGATCTGGGTGACGCCGGACGACTGTTCCTGCGAGGCGGCAGCGATCTCCTGCACCAGATCCGAGGTCTTCTTGATGCTGGGCACGATGGTCTCCAGCAGCTGACCGGCCTTCTCCGCCAGTTCCACGCTGGAACCGGCGACCTCGCCGATCTCCTGCGCGGCCACCTGGCTGCGCTCGGCCAGCTTGCG
>NZ_AQOK01000401.1:0-2122 GCF_000364645.1 Xanthomonas sp. SHU 308
TTCCGCCGCGACCACGGCGAAGCCCTTGCCGTGCTCGCCGGCGCGCGCAGCCTCGATCGCCGCGTTCAATGCCAGCAGGTTGGTCTGGTAGGCGATGTCGTCGATGATGCCGATCTTCTGCGCGATCTGCTTCATCGCCGCGACCGTGGCAACCACCGCCTCGCCGCCCTCCAGGGTTTCCCGCGCCGCCTGCGCGGCCATGCCGTCGGTGATCCTGGCGTTGTCGGTGTTCTGCGCGATCGAGGCGGTCATCTGCTCCAGCGAGGCGCTGGTCTCTTCCACGCCGGCGGCCTGTTCGGTCGAGGCCTGGCTCAGCGACTGCGCGGTGGCGCTGACTTCTTCCGACGCACCGGCCAGGCTCTGCGCACTGGCGTTGACCTCGCCGACCACCTGCTGCAGCTTCTCGACCATGCGCTGCATCGCCATCAGCAGCTGCGCGGTTTCGTCGCGGCCGCGCACCTCGATCGACATGCTCAGGTCGCCCTCGGACAGCGCATTGGCCACGCTGACCGCCTTGTCGATCGGCCGGGTCACGCTGCGGCTGATGCAGCAGCCCAGGCCGACCCCGAGCAGCACGCCGCCGATCACGATGGCCAGCATGGTGCGGGTGCTGCTGGCATAGATCGCATCGGTGGCGTCGTTGGCACGCGCCGCGTTGGCTTCCTTGGTTTCGCTGAGTTCGGACATCAGCGTATCCAGTTCGTCGGAGCTGCTGCGCACGCCCTTCGATAGGTCCGCCAGCTGCGCATTGCCCTGCGGCAGCGGCTCGCGCATCACCGAGTCGACGAACTGGCCGCGCCGCTCCAGGTAGGTCTTCCACACCTGGTCGAAGCGGGCCAGCTTGGCCAGCGTGGCCGGGTCGTCGAACGAGGTCCTGGCCTTGTCCATGTGCTCGACCACCTGGGCGGTGTACTTGTCGATGTTGGCAACGTGCTTGGCGCGGTCTTCCGCGGTACTGGCCAACTGCAGGTTGGCGCGCGACCGGCCGGCGTTGATCAGATTGATGTTGGCCTCTTTCAGGTGCGACAGACCAAGCAGTTCGCGCTCGTACAGCACCGTGGCGTAGTCGTTGATGCGGCCGGAGTTGCGAATGCCGACCCAGCCGATACAGGCGCCGATCGCCGCCACGATCAGGAATGCCGCCGTCAGCCTGACTCCGATTTTCATATTGCCCAACATGGTGTACCCCGATTCTTTGTGTGCGTCCGGTTGCGCAAGTGAGCGCCTCCAGCCGTCTTCCGCAACGCCTCGCGGAGTGGACACACTCGCTCTGAGGAGAGCGAGGACGCTGCGCCGCAACGTCTGTGCGTGAGGGCTATCGGCGTCATCGACAGCGCCTTTAAATCGCGTGAAAACTGCGGAATTCCGCATAGCGCAAGCGCTGCGGCGACGTTGCATGAATGCGCAACGGGCATTGCGGCGCAGCACTCGACGCGTGTGAAGAAAGCGCCTGGGCGTCTGCGGCGCGGATGCCGCAGTTGTTCTGCAATGGCAGATGACCCCGGTTTTGCACCGAAGGCGAAGTGGGATACCAACCCCTCTAATTTGTAGACAGAATGTGAAAGCGGCGCCGATATGCCCGCCCTCGCAGTGCGCGAGCGCGTGCATGGCGCCGCGTCTTCACACCATCGGCAGCGCCGCGACCGTGCGTCGTTCCGCCGCGGTGGCTCCGCGCAACAAGCGCTGCGCGCGCACGCGTTCCTCGGCATCGAGCTCCTGCAGCGCCTCGAAACGCTCGCCGACCCAGCTCGCCATCGGCACGCCGTCGCGGTACAGCACGCGCGCGCCCGCCACGCGTGGCAGCCGCGTGCCCGGGAGCACGCTGCCGAGCAGATTGGCCGGATCGGCGGCGGCCACGCACACCCAGGTGCCGTCGCCAGGCTGGCGGCGCAGTTGCCGCAGCAGACCGATCGCCTCCGGCAGGGCGAACTGTTCGCCGGACAGGCCATCGATGAAGCGCCCGCCGCGGATCTCGCCACGCGCCTCCAGGCGCTGGTAGACCCGCAACAGCTCGCGCCACGGCGGCAGCCATGCCGCCTCGCGCTCGAGCAGGCGCCAGCAGACCACGCCGTAGCGGCGCAGCAGCGTCAGCGCGA
The DNA here is from genome assembly GCF_000364645.1 of Xanthomonas sp. SHU 308. NCBI lineage: Bacteria > Pseudomonadati > Pseudomonadota > Gammaproteobacteria > Lysobacterales > Lysobacteraceae > Xanthomonas > Xanthomonas sp. SHU 308. Next base: position 2,097 of record NZ_AQOK01000401.1, read on the forward strand.
CGTGCTCGACCGCCGCGCTGCGCGCC
>NZ_AQOK01000402.1:0-6897 GCF_000364645.1 Xanthomonas sp. SHU 308
CGAGACCGGTGCCGCTGCGGCGGCGGGCGCGCCGCCATCGAAGCGCTCGTACTGCGCACGGAACTTGGCCAGCAGCGGCAGACCCAGCGCCACCGACAGCTCCTCGATCTCGCGGGTGCCGTAGGCCAGCGCCACCGGCAGCACGCCGGCGTCGCGCAGCCCGTCCAGCAGCGCCTGCGCGGTGGCCACGTCCGGGGTCTGCGCCAGGCCGCCGAAATCGATGATCACCGCGGCACGGCCGAACAGCTTGGGCGCGCGCTGCACGCGCTCGCGCATCTCCTGGCTCAGCCGCGCCACGTCCAGCGTGCGCACGCGCAGGTTGGCGATGCCGACCTGGCCGATCTTCAGTTCGCCGGCCTGCTCGAAATCCAGATTCACCGACGACACGCTCAGGTCCCGGTCGGGCGCTGCGCCCGCTGCAGACGATGGGCGTGGCCGGCCCAGGGCAGGTCGGGCAGGGTGTCGCCGTAGGTTTCGCGCACCCAGGCGTAACTGCACAGATCCTTCAACAGCATGCTCGCACGCACCTCCACTTCGTTCATCGTGTTCTGGCCCACTTCGCGGAAACCGAAGCTGCCATGGAACAGCAGCGCCGCATCGGCGCCGTGATCCAGGAAAACCTCGCACGCCAGTTGCGGGTAGCGCAACTCGGCGTAGCTCTGCACGTCGGCGTAGAACGCCCGGCCGACGCCGCCGCCGCGGCGGCGGCTGGCCACCACGATGCGGTCGATATAGAAAAACTGCGGGTAGCGCTCGCGGAACCAGGCGAAGTTGCTGCTGTCGTGGTCGCTGTCGCTGCCGAAGCCGACCAGGAAGCCGGCCAGGTTGCCGTCGCGCTCGGCGACGCGGAAGTACTCTGCGGTTTCGTAGAAGCGGTGCAGCTTGGCCGAATCCAGCGGCAGGATCGCCAGTCCGGCGTTGTTGTTCAGGGCCAGGACCGAATCGAGCTCGTGCTCGCGCACGTCGCGGATGACGATCGACATTGAGACTCCATTGCTGATGCGCGCGCGGCCCCGTGCGGACCGCAGGGGCGGATTATCGCACGCGCGACCCGGGGCGGCGAGCCGCGCCGGCATGACTTCCGTGGGAGTGCAATGCGCGCCGTTCATCCTAAGATGGCTGCATGTTGGGATATCTCAGCCATACCCGCGTCCTGCGCTATGCCGGCCTGTTCACCTGGGCCGTCATCTGCATGCCGTTGCTGTACCTGTACTGGGAGCCGGTCGAGGAATCGGGACGGATGCCCAGCGGCGAGGTGTGGCTGCTGCTGACCAGCTACCTGGGCTTCGGCGTGGTCTATTTCCTGCTGACCCGGCGCCTGCACAGCGGCGACGGTGTGCGTTGGTACGACCGCGGCATGCTGGTGCTGCTGACCATCTGCGCGCTGGCGGTCGGCTACCTGCACCGCTCGGGGCTGGGCAGCATCCTGATGATGGTCGCGGCCGGGGTGATCCCCTGGTTGCTGCCGGTGCGCGCCGGCGTGGCCTGGCTGCTGCTGAGCCAGCTGGCGGTGCTGCCGGTGTACCTGACCATCGGCTTCCCGCCGTTCGAGGCGCTGATGCAGTCGCTGCTGTACGGCGGCTTCTCCATGTTCATCTTCGTCACCAGCCTGGTCGCGCGCCAGCAGACCCAGGCGCGGGAGGAACAGCGCCAGCTCAACGCCGAGTTGCGCGCCACCCGCGCGCTGCTGGCCGAAAGTGCCCGGGTCAACGAGCGCACGCGGATCTCGCGCGAACTGCACGACCTGCTCGGCCACCACCTGACCGCGCTCAGCCTGAACCTGGAAGTGGCCGGCCATATCACCGAGGGCCGTGCGCAGGAGCACGTGCAGCAGGCGCATACCCTGGCCAAGCTGCTGCTGACCGACGTGCGCGAGGCGGTGAGCCAGTTGCGCGACAGCGGCGCGATCGACCTGGCGGCGGCGCTGCGGCCGCTGGCCGAGCGGGTGCCGTCGCTGCAGATCCATCTGCAGGTGGAGGAGCCGCTGACCGTGGAGGATCCCGAGCGCGCGCACGTGTTGCTGCGCTGCACCCAGGAGATCATCACCAACGCGGTGCGTCACGCCCAGGCCGACAATCTGTGGATCGAGGTGCGCCGCGACGGCCCGCAGGTGGTGATCCAGGCGCGCGACGACGGCCGCGGTTGCGAGACCCTGGCCCCCGGCAACGGCCTGCGCGGCATGCGCGAGCGCCTGAGCCAGTACGGCGGCAGCCTGGACGTGGTGGCCGCGCCGGGCGCCGGCTTCCGCCTGCGCGCCGCGGTCCCCGGCGCCGCCACCCTGCTGCCGCCCGCCGTTCCCCAAGGAGTGTTGTGATGATCCGTGTGTGTCTGGTCGACGATCAAACCCTGGTGCGGCAGGGCATCCGCTCGCTGTTGGCGCTGGACGGCGGCATCGAGGTGGTGGCCGAGGCCAGCGACGGCCGCCAGGCGGTGGAGCTGATCCCGCAGGTGCTGCCCGACGTGGTGCTGATGGACATGCGCATGCCGTCGATGTCCGGGCTGGAGGCGCTGCAGACGCTGTCGCGCGCCGCCGCGCTGCCGCCGACCATCATCCTGACCACCTTCGACGACGACCAGTTGGTGCTGGCCGGGCTCAAGGCCGGGGCCAAGGGCTATCTGCTCAAGGACGTGTCGCTGGAGCAACTGGTCGGCGCGATCCGCACCGTGGCCGCGGGCGGCTCGCTGGTGCAGCCGGCGGTGACCCAGCGCTTGCTGTCCGGCCTGGAGCACATGCGCAACGACTTCGTCAGCCTGGACCGGCCCGACCCGCTGACCGACCGCGAGACCGAGATCCTGCGGCTGATGGCCAGCGGCTTCTCCAACAAGGAGATCGCCAACTCGCTGGGCGTGGCCGAGGGCACGATCAAGAACCACGTCTCCAACATTCTCTCCAAGCTCGGCGTGCGCGACCGGACCCGTGCGGTGCTGAAGGCGTTCGAGCTGCAACTGGTCTGACCGAGCAGGATGCCCCCGCCAGGCGCCGCAGGTGGTCTGAACGAGACAGGATGACGGCCGGCGGAGGCGGGTCGCGCGCACGCCGGCCGGGTCCCGTGTCACCGGAGGCCATGCAAACCGTGCCGGCATGGCGTTGTCGCGCCTGTCGCGCGCAGGCAAGTGGTCTGGCCTCGGCTTGGCGTGGCCCGGACACCTCCGGCTGTCCGAGAGTGCCGCCGTTGCTCGATTCGATGCGGGCAGGTCCTGAGTGCGTCGGCCTGTCCGCCGCCGTCGCCGGGACAATGGTCTGGTCGTCCCCAGCGCCGCGCGCACCGGCGTTGCCGGCACCGCGCAAGGCCGTTGCGGCGCGGGGCGAAGCGGCATTCCGTGATGTGCTGACCACGGACAGCGAAGCCTGCTAGGATGGGCGCTTCGCTTCATCAACCCGGCCGTGGGATCGGCCCCGGAGACCTCCTGAATGACCCGTATTATCGAGTTCCTGATCGCCCTGGGGATCGTGGCTGGCCTGTTCGTCATTGTCGGCGTGGTGCTGCCCTCGGAGCGTCACATGTCCGAAAGCGTCGAGACCAATCGGCGCATGACCATCGTCTATGACACGGTCAACAGCCTGCGTCGGTTCAAGGACTGGAACCCCCTGGTGCTGCGCGACCCGCGCATCGAGCTGAAGCTCTCCGGCCCGGAATCCGGTGTCGGCGCGCGCCTGGACTACAGCTCCAAGGAGGGCTACATCGGCAAGGGTAGCTGGACCATCACCTCGACCGAGAAGAACAAGGACGTGGTCATCGCCATCGAGGACGAGACCAAGGGCAAGGACAAGACCACCACCTTCAAGCTCGAGTCGACCGGCAAGAACGGCCGCAACGTGAAGATCACCCAGGACTACACCGTCAAGTACGGTTGGGACCTGCTGGGTCGTTACGCCGGCCTGTACGTCAGCCGCCATGTCGGCGACGACATCAAGCTGGGTCTGTCGCGCCTGAGCAACGTGCTGGCCACCGTGCCGAACGTGGACTACCGCTCCGACGACACCCCGCTGAAGGACCTGAAGGTCGTCGACGTCCCGGCCGAGGACCTGCTGGTGGTCAACGCCGGCAACATCGACCGCGACAACGACTCCATCAAGAAGTCCATCAAGGACAACCAGGAGTGGATCAAGCGGGTGATGGACGCCAACGGCCTGGAAGCGGCCGGTCCGGTGCGCATCGTCACCACCGACTTCGGCTCGGACAAGTACGCGTTCGACGTCGCCCAGCCGGTCCGCAAGCGTGCCGGTGGCGCGCCGAAGGACGACGCCAAGAAGGATGAGAAGAAGGACGACAAGAAGGACGACGTGGCCGCCGCGCCGGTCGATGCCACCCCGGTTGCCGCCTCCGGCGAGCCGCTGAAGGTGACCATCCCGCAGGGCGCCCCCGTCACCTACCTGCGTACCGAAGCGCACCGTTCCGCCTTCGCCAGCTACACCGGCCACATGGCGGGTCTGGATGCGGCGCGCAATGCGCTGCGCGCCTGGGCCGCGACCAGCGGCTACGACGTGACCGACCGTCCGTACGAAGCCTGGAAGGGCGGAGTGGACAAGTCGTTCACGCCGGAAGGCACCTACGACATCTACTGGGCGATCAAGTAAGTCCTGCCCTGGTGGACGAGTGAACCGGAACGCGCCGCATCTTGCGGCGCGTTCCGTTTATGGGGCCGGCAAACGCTGCCGCGCTCCCGGAGGAAACCCTCATGCTGACGTTCGATCGCCGTACGCGCGGGCCGTTCTGGCTGTGCAGTGCCGGCGCGCTGCTGGCGGCCGTGTCCATCGGCCTGTCCGCCTATGCCTCGCACGGGGTGGCCGAGCCCCTGGCGCAATCGCACCTGCAGACCGCGGCGCTGTACGCCTTCGGCCACGGCGTGGCGCTGGCGGCGCTGGGACGCCGCAGCGAGCGCCTGCTCGGGCGCCTGGCGCTGTGCCTGTTGCTGCTCGGCACCGTGCTGTTCTCCGGCAGCCTGGCCGGCAACGCGCTGGCGCAGTGGCCGACGCGTCTGGCGCCGATCGGCGGCACCACGCTGATGCTGGGCTGGCTGCTGTGGGCGGTGGACGCGCTGCGGCGCTGAACTCAGGGCGGGCTTAAACTCGCAGTCCGGATCAGGCAACTGATGGCGGCGGTCGGGTGTGCGCTAGCACGCATCCTGGCGTCGCGCTGCCGCCCGTGGGCCTGGCGGCGGCGCTATGTGTCGCTTCAGTGTGCTGGCGGCACGGGTACGTCCGTGATGGCTGCTTCAGCGGTCGTGGACTCAGGTGGACGTGTGCGGAACAACGGGTCGTCACTGACCCTTGGCCGTTGCGATGACGGGAAGCGTCGCTCCTGCTGCAGCCAACGGTGGTACTGGAAGGTGCCTCGCGCGGCACCTAAGTAGACCAGCAGGATGATCACGCCCAGCACCATCCCATTGAGATTGCCGGACGCCAGCAAGATCAGTCGCGCCAGAATGCAGTAAACCACCAGCAGAAGCGCGGCGATCCTGCTATGGCGATGCAGGCCGTAGGCGCACACCCCGATCAGCACGACGTCGATGCTGAAGAGGATGCCGCCGCCAACGCTGCCATTCGCGAATTGCATGATCGCGAAGATGAGGCTGATCGCAGCGCTCAGCCAGGCAACGATACAACCGACCGCGATCTTGCGTGTGATGGTATCGGGTGCTTTCGCCAGAGGTGGTGCGCTTTGTGCGCTCTGCGCTTGCGGCGTGGCATAGGGGTTTTCCGGCACGAGGCGACATCCTTGCGTTGGGCGAGACATCGTTATCGGCCAGCGCCGCAAAAAACTTCATTGTTGCAAAGCGTGCCGGTGCATCTCGATAGGGCTGAGTCGGCCGCAGTGCTCCTACGCCGCGGCTATTACTGGTCGCCGACCAGGTCCACCTGCGCCTTCAATCGCACCCACGCGTCCTGGCTGGGATCGTTGACCGTGACCTGCACGGTGTAGGTGCCGAGCGGGTCGCTGTCCTCGAAACGCAGTTGCACCGACAGCGGCGCCAGTTCCAGCAGGCCGGCGGCGGCCGGTGGGCCGCCCATGCCCAGGGGCCGCATCGGGTCCTGCAGCGTGGTGCTGCCGTCGGGGCCGAGCACGCGCAGGCTCATCTGCGCATCGCAGGCGCCGCCGTTGTTGGGGCTGGGCGCGCAGCCGGCGTACAGCAGCGCCACGCGCAGCAACTGGCCGCGCTGCACGCGCGCGATCGTGCGCAGGTTCGGCGCATGCGCGGCCTCGGTCTGCCCCCACTCCTGCGCGAACGCGCTGAAGTCGGCGTCGTCGGCGATCTGCAGTGCGGCAGCGAAGGCCTTGTCGTGGCCGCGCTCGGCGCTGTCCGGCAGCGCCTGGCCCTGCCGGTCGTGCCATTGCGCGGCGGCGCAGGTGGGCAGGGCCAGGGCCAGCAGGGTCAAGGCGCGCCAGGCGGCGGTGCCGGCGCGCGGCCGGCGGGTGTCGGAACGGGTCATGCGCAAGCGGCCTCCTGCCAGCACCAGTGCCAGGGTTCGTAGACGATGCCATGCGGGTTGTCGCGCGGATAGCTCATGCGGTAGCCGAAGGCGCCGGCGTGGTCGTGCAGCCAGGCGAAGGCCGGCGTGCGCTCGAAACTTTCCTCGGCCGGCGGCTCGCCGGGCGTGCCGATGTCCAGCGCGTGCCCGCTGTGGTGCTCGCTGAAGCCCGGCGCGGCATTGACCGCGAGGATCTGCTCGAGATTCTGCCCGCGGGCGAACTTGCGCGCGAAGATGCCCAGCTGATACGCGTGGCTGCGATAGCCGGAGATCGGCTCCAGCACCACGCCATCGCGCGCGGCGGCATGGCGCAGCGCGTGCCAGGCGCGTGCGGCGCCGGCGCTCAGCCACAGCGGGCGTCGGTAGTGGTCGTCGCCGGCCGCGTGCAGGGTGGCCGGTTCCGGCTGCAGCGGCAGGGCGGGGGG
>NZ_AQOK01000403.1:0-1991 GCF_000364645.1 Xanthomonas sp. SHU 308
GGCCAGGCCCAACTGGTCCAGTTGGGCCTGCAGCGCGTGCAGCGGCAACCAGGTCTCATCAGCCGCCATCGCGCCGCGTGCGGGCAGCGCGTCGAGGCGATCCAGGGCCGCGTCGATGCCGGGTTCGTGCATCAGTCGCGGCACCAGCGCGTGCAGTCCGTGTGCGTTCGCGGTCGCCAGGTAGCGCCCGTCGTGCTTGCGCCGCAGCAGCCAGGTCGCCTGTGCGAGCTGGCGCGCGTCGGCGTTGCTGCGCGCGCGCAGTCGCGCGGCAGGCAGCAGTTCGATGGTCTCGGTGTTGAGCAGCAGGCTGGGGACGGTGCGCATCGGCACAGGGTAGGGCCAAGCAGCGCGGGCGGCCAGTCGCGGGGCGATCCTGCCGCGTTGCACACGACGCGGCAGACGCGGCTCAGAAGAACTCGTCGAGCAACTGGTGGAACTGCAGCCGCGTGAGGTCCGGCGTGGCGATGCCGTACGCGGCGAAGAAGCGATCGGCGAGCGCCGGGTCGAATTCGTCCAGGCAACTGGCCAGGATCGCCAGGTCCTGGTACGGGTCGGCGACGCCGGCGCGGCCGAGGTCGATCACGCCGACCACGTGGTCCGGCGCGTCGAGCAGGATGTTGTCCAGCGAGTAGTCGCCGTGGCTCAGCACGCGTTCGTTGTCCAGCGGCAGCAACGCGGTCATCGCCTGCCACACCGCCTCCGCCGACCAGCCGGCACGCGCGGCGTTGAAGTCCTCGGTGTCGACCAGGCCCGCCTGCAGCCGGCGTTGCGCAGCGGCCAGGCGCAGCGGGTGAGTGGCGTCGAACGGACAGGTATCGATCGGCGTGGCGTGGAAGCGGCGCAGGAACTCGGCCAGCGCCTGCGCGATGCGTTGCGCCTGCGCGGGCGCGTCCTGCAGCCATTGGTAGGCGGTCCTGCCCGGCAGCGCTTCGCTCAGCAGCCAGGCGCCGGCGGCATCGGCCTCGAAATGCAGCACGCGCGGCACGCAGCCTGTTCCGCGCAGCCAGTGCAGCCGCGCGAACTCGTCCACCACGTCGTCGTGCGAGGCGCCGGTGCCGCGCTTGAGGTACAGGTCCGGCGTGCCGGTGCCGCCGAGCCGATAGACCATGGCGCCGGCTTCGCCGACCAGATTGCGGTGCCAATGCAGGCCATGCAGCCGCGCCGACAGCGTCGGCGGCAGCGCCGGTGCGGTGGCGGGAGTCTCGCGGGGCGCGGTGTGGTCCATCGGGCCGATCCTCGAGGCGGCATGTGGCGGGCGTCGTCGTCGTCGCCGTCGTCGCGACGCGCGCGGCTGGCGACGAAGACGCGCGTGGCTGGTGGCCCAGCATATATCGCTTCGCGTACGCCAGAACGCTCGACGCGGTGTGCTCCACGGATCGGGCGCGTCGCGCGGCGAGACCTTGCCGCACCGCGCAGCATGTCGTGCCCTGCGCGGCCGGTCGCAGCAACGACCGACGCGGCGAGGCACGCCGGACTCAGGCCATGCGGCGCGCCGTGCCGCGCGTGTCTTCGCCGCAGTGTGCTTGCGACGCAAGTGTCTGCCATTCCTGCAGCACCTGCCTGGGGTGTTCGACGCTGAGCAGCAGCCAGCCGCCGGCGTGCAGCGGAACGGCCAGGACGCGATCGCTGGTGATCAGGCAGAACGCCTTGTGCCCGTCGCGGGTGCGGTAGTGGCCGGCATGGAAACCGGGGTAGCCGAAACCGAGCAGCTTCAAGGCCGGTTTGAAGCCGGTGTGCTCGGACAGCGCGATCACGCGCGCGTCCCCCAGGCGCAGCGCGGCCAGCGGTACGCGCTTGGTCAGGAACGTCGCACGCACGTCCACCAGGCCCTCGTGCAGCAGCACGCGCTGCCGCGCGAAGGTGGCGGTGCCGGCCACGCCGATCAGCGCCAGCAGCCCGAAATGCCACCAGAGCGCGCCAGGCCGTGCGGCGTGCAACGCGAAGCCACCGATCACGGCGGCGACAAGCAGCAGTGGCAGCCACAGCCACAA
>NZ_AQOK01000404.1:0-14509 GCF_000364645.1 Xanthomonas sp. SHU 308
CCCAGCCGATGCGCCGGCGCCACCGGATACCGCCGCGCCGGGGAGGGTGACGTGGATCGCAGCCGGCTCATGGTGCGGCGCCGTGGCTGGCGGGCAGGGCGCGCACCCAGGCGGCGACATCGGCGATCAGGGCCGGGTCGACGTGGCCGGGCGTGGCGTACTCGGCCGGTCCGGGGGCGCCGCTGCCGGCGATGCCCAGGTGGTTCAGCGCGGCGTAGCGGTGCAGGGTGGCATGCGGATCGTCGGCCAGCGCCTGTTGCCACCGCTGCCAGTCCGGCGCGGTGACCTGGAAATCGCGCTCGCCCTGCAGCCACAGCACCGGCATCGGCCCGAGCGCGCGGACGTCGGCGACCGGATCGACCTGTTCGATCGCGCGCCAATAGGTGGCGGGTACGTCCAATGGCGAATCGCTGCGCGCGACCTCGCCACTGCCGCGGACCTTGGCCACGCGGCGCTCGAGCTCGGCCAGCGCCGCCTGCCGCTGCGGCGACGGTGGATGTTCCTGGCTCAGCAGGTAGCGGTTCTGGTCGATCAACAGGTCCAGCAGCGGTCGCGCCGGCGCCGCCCACAGCACGATGCCGGCGGTCTTGCCGGAACGGCGCGCGATGCGGGCGGCGAGCATGCCGCCCTGGCTGTGGCCCATGACCACGATGCGCGCAGGGTCGATGCCGGGCGTGCGCGCCAGCGCCGCCACCGCGGCGACGGCGTCGTCGGTGGTCTCGTCGTCCATGGTGAACCCCTGGTTGATGCGCCCGGCAAAGCTCTCTGGCAAGGCGAAGGTGCGCTTGTCGTAGCGCAGCACCGCGATGCCCTGCGCGGCGAGCCCGCGTGCAACGTCGAGGAACGGACGGTTCGGGCCGATGGTCTCGTCGCGGTCCTGCGGGCCCGAGCCGTGCACCAGGACCACCGCCGGGAACGGACCCTTGCCCACCGGCAGGGCCAGCGTGCCCGGCAGCGGACCGACCGCAAACGCCTGTTCGCGGAAGCCGGCGTCGGCGGCGGGCGGCGCCGGCGCCGGCGGCGGTGCGGGAGTGAACAGCAGGCCGGCGATCTTGCCGTCCGCGTCGATCGACACATGCGCCAGCAGTGCGCCGCGCTCGAACTGCAGGCGCTGTTCGATCACGCGCAGCCCGTGCTGCTCGCGTTCGCTGGCCGGGCCGCGCTGCTGCAGCGCGCCCAGTTGCGTGGACAGCGTGCGCCAGGCCTGGGCCAGCTTGTCGGGTGGCACCGCCTTGGCCATCGCCGGGGTGAACTCGGCCTCGACCGCGGCCAGGTCGCCGGCCTGCAGGCGATCCAGCAGCGCGCTGGCGGTCTGTTGCGGCGTCGCGGCCAGCACCGTGAGCGGCGCGAGCAGCGCCGTCAGTGCAAGCGCAAGAACCCGATGCGGGCGCATGTCAGAGCTCCCGCTTGAACAGCAGCAGCGGCTTGGTGCCCGGTAGTGCGACGACGTTGACCAGTTCCCAGCCGAGCTTGCCGTGCTTGTTCAGGTCGGCCTGCAGTTCGTCCAGTTTCAGCCCCAGCATCAAATTGGTCTTGGCCTCGACGGTGAGGTATTCCCAGCGCTTGCTCATGCTTCCGGTTCCTTGTCGTCACGCGGCTTGGGCAGCCGGCCCGCCTTGCGCAGCGCGTCGCGCAACACGTATTCGATCTGCGCGTTGAGGCTGCGCAGTTCGTCGTCGGCCCAGCGCTGCGCCGCCGCCAGCACGTCGGCGTTGATGCGCAGCGGATAGGCCTTCTTCTCGCTCATGACCGCTCCCGCCGCGCGGCGTCGCTGCGCCGCAGGTGCAGCAGCATCGACACGATCAGCGCGTTCACCGTCAGCAGCAGTGCGATCGCCACCGCGTAGACGCCGGCGCGCTGGCTGCCGGTCCGGTACAGCGCCGCCGCGCCGAGCAGGATCGCCAGGCCGATCAGCGCCCAGCGCAGGCCCAGCCCGCGCGCGCGCTCGTCGCCCTTGCCGCCGACCCAGGCGGCGATGACCAGGGCCGGCAGGCCGGAGAGGGCGAGCGCCAGCGGCGCGATGGCGGCGTGCATGGACATCGGCACCTCAGTACAGCGAGCCGGCGTTGACGATCGGCTGGGTGCCGCGGTCCGAGCACAGCACGGTCAGCAGGTTGCTGACCATGTGCGCCTTGCGCTCCTCGTCCAGTTCGACCACGCCGTTCTTCTGCAGTTCGGCCAGGGCCATCTCCACCATACCCACCGCGCCAGCGACGATGCGGGTGCGCGCGGCGATCACCGCGTTGGCCTGCTGACGCTGCAGCATCGCCTGGGCGATTTCCGGAGCGTAGGCTAGGTGGCTGATGCGCGCCTCGATCACGTCCACGCCGGCCTGGGTCAGGCGTTCGTCGAGGTGGCGCTTGAGCTGCTCGCTGATCTCGTTGGGGTGGCTGCGCAGCGAGATCTGCCCGTCCTCGTGCTGGTCGTAGGGATAGCTGGTGGCCATCGCGCGCAGCGCCGCCTCGGACTGGATGTGCACGAAGCTCTCGTAGTCGTCGACGTTGTAGACCGCCTCGGAGGCATCCATCACCTGCCACACGATCACCGCGGCGATCTCGATCGGGCTGCCGTCCAGTTCGTTGACCTTGAGCCGCCCGCTCTCGAAGTTGCGCACGCGCTGGCTGACCTTGCGCTTACTGAAGAAGGGGTTGTTCCAGCGCAGGCCCGGGTCCTTGACCGTGCCCACGTAGCGGCCGAACAGGCTCAGCACCGCGGCCTGGTTCGGTTCCAGCGCGTACAGGCCGACCACCAGGAACAGCGCGACGGTCAGCACCGGGATCGCGACCAGCAGGGTCCACGGCATCGCCGACGGCTGCAGCACGCCGGTGGCGATGATCGCGCCGGCGCCGGCCACGAACACCAAGACCAGGCCCACGATCATCGGAATGCCGGGCAGGGAGGAACGGGGCTGCTCTTTCATGGTGGACGTCCTTGGGTGGTTGGGCGGAAAGATATCAAATTGATATCAGGTTGCAAGAGGCGGGGAGTGGGGAATCGGGAATGGGGAATCGTGGGAGCGGGTTCATGAGGGCGGGCGGGTCTAGGGGAGCCGGCTACCCACCTGCGTGCGGCATCCGCTTTTGAGGATCGGTAGGGCGCTGAAGTCGCGAGGTATGAAGGGGCAGGTGCTGCGGCGGCAGCCCGGGTGTCGACTTGGCGGGCGTCGGCGGTGTGCATCCATCGGCCGCGTGCCGTCACGCCGGGGGCAGCAGACCCAGCGCTTTTACGATTCCCCAATCCCGATTCCCGATTCCCGGCCGCCGAGGCGGCCACTCACCCGCCGAGGATCAACACTGGCGAGCGGAAGCCGCTGAGGTGGTGGGTGCCGGTGGCGATGTCGCTGCGGTAGCGGCCGGGGATCTCGATCTGGCAGCGTTTGCCGATGCGCACGCCGGGGCCGATGTCGACCTGTCGGCCGAGCGTGGCCTGGGCGCCGATCTGCGCTTCGACACCGAGCGTCACGCCGGCCTCGATCCATGCCGAGGCGCCGACCTTGACCGCCGATTCCAGCACCGCCGCCGCGCCGATCCAGGCGTTGAAGCCGATGTCGCAGTGCGCATCGACGATGGCACCGGCGCCGATCGCGCAGTTCTCGCCGACGCGTGCGCTCGCGGCCACCTGCGCGCCGCGGCAGATCAGTGGCGGCATCCTGAAGCCGCGCGCCTTCAGTTCGCCCATCAGTTCCTGGCGGCGGAAGTTGAGGAACTGCGCGCCCCAGGCGACGAAGGCGGTGGCGCCGGTGTCGGCCAGTGCGTGCAGGGCATCCAGGTCGAAGCGGTAGTCCTTGCCCTGGGCCACGTCCACCGGGTGCAGCACGCACTCCGGCGCCGCCTCGGCCCAGGCCGCCAGCGCCCAGCGCAGCAGCGCACCGCTGCCGACCACGTACTTGTCAGAGGACATGGCGGCCCTCCATGACGTCCATGTACCAGCGTTCGATCTGCATGTTGGCGTGCTCGTAGTCGCCCAGCACCGCGCGCGGGGCGCCGGCACGCAGTCCCGACTGCACCTGTTCCATGATCTCGATGTCCTCGCGCAGCACCTTCTCGGCGCCGTGCAGGTGCCCCAGCAACACCGCGTCGGAACCCGGGTAGCGATGCTTCTTGCGCGCGGTGACGTAGTACACCAGCAGGTCGGTGCGCTGCGCCGACACCGGCTGGTGGTGCTCGATGATGAAGGAATAGCCGCCCGAGCCCGAGGCGATGTGCAGGTTCGGGTACAGCAGCCAGTTCAGATACCAGTCGTCGTTGCCGAAGCGTTCGACGTGCGCGTGCCAGGGGTAGTGCGCCATCGCCACCAACGGCTCGTTGAGCCCGCCGCTGCTGAAATCGCGCAGGCGCGCCAGATGCGCCTCGCGCGAGGCGCTGCCCTCGGCATGGTAGCGGCGCGCCTCGGCGACGCCGGCGTCGTCCATCTGCACCTGGAACTTCACCTGCTGCGCCAGCGTGCGCGCATGCACGAAGCGCGGGTGCAGCGCGTCGCGCAGGTTCTCGTAGGCCAGCTTCCAGTTGAAGTCGGCCTCGAAGGTCGCCACCAGCACTTCGTCGTCGAACTGTTCGGAAGCGGCGCGCAGCATCTCCAGCGCCTCCAGCGAGAACTGCGCCTCCAGCGGCATCGGCGCGGGCGACAGGTTCACGAACACCAGCTTGCCGATGCAGGCCACCGCGAAGCGGCGCAGCCGCAGGCAGGCGCGCGCCTCTGGAGCGAGGCGGTAGGCATCGTCCTGGAACGGGATGTTGTCCACGCCGCCGTCGGCGCCGTAGCGCCAGCCGTGGTAGCTGCAGACCAGCGGGCGCACGCCCTGCGGTTGCTGTTGCAGCGGGTTCTGCCGGTGCAGGCACAGGTTGTCGAAGGCGCGCAGTTCGCCGTCGATGTGCTGCACCACCACGTCCACCCCGCAGATCGAGCGGCGCACGAAGGCGTTGGGCTTGTCCAGCAGCATGCGCGGCGCCACGAACTGCCACAGCGGCTTCATCAGGAGCTCGCGCTCGCGCGCAAACCAGGCCTCGTCGATGTAGGCCTCGGCCGGCATCAGCGAGTGCATGGGCGCGCCTCGGCGGTGCGGCAGGGCGTGCCGTGGCGGTGTTCGGCGCTGTGTGCGTGCATGGCGACATCCCCAGTGACGTTGCGGAAGATAGCACCTCGCTGCGCACCGACGATGGCGTGGCCGGTCCTGTGCCGGGGTGGGGCACTGGCCCGGTAGAATACGGCTCCCCTCTTCGCGCAGGCGCCGCCATGGTCACTCTGGGAACCCCGCTGTCCGCTTCCGCCACCCGCGTGCTGCTGCTCGGCTCCGGCGAACTCGGTAAGGAAGTGGCGATCGAGCTGCAGCGCTTCGGCGTGGAGGTGATCGCGGTGGACCGCTATGCCGACGCCCCGGCGATGCAGGTCGCGCATCGCAGCCACGTGGTCGACATGCTCGATGCGATGGCGCTGCGCGAACTGATCGCGCGCGAGCAGCCGCACCTGATCGTGCCGGAGATCGAGGCGATCCACACCGAGACCCTGGTGGCGCTGGAGCGCGACCTCGGCCAGCGGGTGATCCCCACCGCGCGTGCGGCGCGGCTGACCATGGACCGCGAAGGCATCCGCCGCCTGGCCGCCGAGACCCTGGGCCTGCCGACCTCGCCGTACCGCTTCGTGGACACGCCCGAGCAGTACCGCGAGGCGATCGCCGCGGTCGGCCTGCCGTGCGTGGTCAAGCCGGTGATGTCGTCCTCCGGCAAGGGCCAGAGCACGCTGCGCAGCGCCGCCGATATCGACGCGGCGTGGGAGTACGCGCAGACCGGCGGCCGCGCCGGCGCCGGCCGCTGCATCGTCGAGGGTTTCATCGACTTCGAGTACGAGATCACCCTGCTGACCGTGCGCCACGCTGGCGGCACCGCGTTCTGCGATCCGATCGGGCACTGGCAGAAGGACGGCGATTACCGCGAGAGCTGGCAGCCGCAGCCGATGTCGGCGCTGGCCCTGCAACGCGCGCAGGACATCGCCCGCGCGGTCACCGACGATCTCGGTGGCTGGGGCCTGTTCGGCGTGGAGCTGTTCGTCAAGGGCGACGAGGTCTGGTTCAGCGAGGTGTCGCCGCGGCCGCACGACACCGGCCTGGTCACCCTGGTGTCGCAGGAACTGAGCGAGTTCGCCCTGCATGCGCGTGCGATCCTCGGCCTGCCGATTCCGGCGATCCGCCAGAACGGCCCGTCGGCCTCGTGCGCGCTGCTGGCCCACGGCGAAGGCGTGCCGCGCTTCGGCAACGTCGATGCCGCCCTGCAGGCCCCGGATACTGCCCTGCGTCTGTTCGGCAAGCCCAGCGTGCACGGCCACCGCCGCGTCGGCGTGACCCTGGCCCGTGGCGCAAGCATCGACGAAGCGCGGCAAACCGCCCGCGACGCCGCCGCGGCCCTCACCATCGACCTGGACGCATAAAACGGCGAGCGCTCGGAAAGCGGGGCCAAAGGGGACCCGCTTTCCCATTCCCCACTCCCGATTCCCCATTCCCGGCCCTCAAGCCGGCGGCGCAAACCGTGCCGCTGCCAGGCGGATGCTCCACACCAGTTCGACCATCGCCAGGTTGTTGAGCAGGGCCTCGCCGCCCAGTACCAGCCAGTAGCCGGCGCCGTCGACCCAGAGCGGCACGAACGACCAGTCCGGCAGCAATAACTGCGGCTCGCTGTAGAACGCCACGTAGCGGTGCGCGCCGTGCCAGCCGCGCGCGCTCTGGCGCTGGGCGAAGCCGGAGAAGTCGGCCGCGGCCACGCTCAGCGTCTCGGCCTGTTCCTGGTCCAGGCCGGCATGGCCCAGGCAGAAGCCACTGTCGGAGGCCAGCACCGCGCGGCGTTCGGCCGACAGCGGGGCGATCACGTGCTGGGCGAAATCGTCCAGGCGGATTTCCGGGCCCGGCACTGCGCGCCGCAGCAACTGCACCCATTGCTGTTCGCGCGCCTCCTGCAGCAGCCGCTGTGCGTCGCCGCCCACGCGCTGGCGCCACTCCTGCAGCGACAGCGCGCCGTGCGCGCCGAGCAGCAGTTGCAGCGCGCGCTGCAGGCGGTCGGGCGTGGCGCTGGCGAAGCCGTGCAGCACGCCGTGCGGGGTCGGCATCAGCCAGGTCGGTTCGGAGTTGGTCGGGTCGGGGGCGGTCATCGCGGCGCACTCGCACTGGAAAAGGACAGGGCGTCGACGTTGCGGCCACCCAGCGGCTCGCGCTGCTGCAGCCAGCGCGCGGTGCTGTCCCAGCGGTCGCCCAGGGCCAGCGCATGGCGGCGCAGTTCGCGCGTGGCGAGCATGAAGGCGAGCTTGTCCTGGCAACTGATGCAGTAGTCCAGGAACTCGCGCTCGCAGCGCGCCGCGGCGATCGGTGCGCCGTCGCACAGCGCGTCCACCACCTCGCGCACCATCCGCCGCGAATGGTCCGGGCTGGCCCGGCGCACCCGCGCCGGCACGTCGGCGGACGGCCGCGCCAGCACGCTCCAGCGCGTGGCCAGGGCGTTGATCGGCAGCAGCGCGTGGCCCTGGCTGTGGCGCTGGAAGGTCTCGGCCACGTGCGGCGCCAGATGCGCCGCGGCCATCTGCAGCGCCAGCTGGCGCAAGGCGACGTCGTGCCGCGGCAAGGCCACGAACAGGTCGGCCAGCACGCCCTGGGTCGGTTCGTTGTCGTGCAGTTGCAGTGCCGCGTGCAGCCGCGCCAGGTGCGCGGCGGCGTCGCGCGGGTCGCGCAGCAGGGCGCGGGCATGGGTGCGCATCACCAGGCGTGCGGGATCGCGAGCGGGAAGCGTGGGCATGGGCGCCTCAGTCCAGCAAGGTGTCGATCAGGTCGATCATGAATTCGGCGTCCTCCGTGGCCATCGCCTCGAAGCCGCGTTCCAGGCCCAGCGCGTCGAGCACCGCCTGGTCGTCGCGATGCGCGGCATCGCCGAGCGCCAGCAGGGCATCGCGCAGCGCCGGCAGTTGCGGGCCCAGGCGCGGATGCGCCAGCAGCACGTGGCCGATGTCGCACAGCGCGCTTTCCACCAGCGGGCGCAATCGCGCGCGGGTCAGGCGCGACAGGCCGTGGTAGGCGGTGGCCAGGAACAGGCCGGCATCGGCTTCGCCTTCCAGCAGCAGCCGTGCCACCGCGGCGTAGCTGCTGGCCGGGCGCCAGGCGATGCGTTCCGGCTCCAGGTCGGCCGGTTCCAGCAGGCGCAGGCCGATCAGGCGTACGTCGTGGTTGGCGGTCAGCGCGATGCGGCAGCCGTAGGGCAGGTCTTCCACGCAGCGTGCCGGCGCCTCGGCCGCGGTCGCGATCACCACCTCGTCGGCGTGCCCGCGCGGCCTGACCAGCGGCAGGTAGCCGCGGTCGCGGATCAACGCGCTGGCGTCGAACGGGCTGGCGTACACCAGGTCGACGACGCTCTCGTCCAGCAATTGCCGCTGTTCGGCGGCATCGGCCGGCATCAGCAGGCGCAGGCCGATGCCGGCGCGGCGTTGCAGCACCGTGCTGAGCAGGTACCAGCCGCCGAAGTATTCGGGCGCGAAGTCCGGCGCGACCAGGAACGTGCAGCTCATGCCAGCGGCTCCGCGCGTTCGTCCTGCAGCCATTGCGCGTACAGCGGCTGCAACGCGTCGATGCGCCGCCGCGACGGCTTGCGCCGCACCGAGGTGAAGCCGACCACGCGGCCGTCGCGGACGTTCGGCAACGCGGTGGCGTAGACCCAGTAGCAGGCGCCGTCGCGGCGCAGGTTCTTGACGTAGCCGTGCCACTTCTCGCCGGCCAGCACGGTGTCCCAGAGTTCGCGGAATGCGCGCCGCGGCATCTCCGGGTGGCGCAGGATGCAGTGCGGCGCGCCGATCAGCAGTTCGCGCGGCCAGCCGCTGAGTTCGACGAAGGCGTCGTTGGCGTGGGTGATGATGCCGTCCAGGTCGGTGCGCGAGACGATCAGGCGCCCGTCCGGATAGGCCACCTCGCGTTCGCTCCAGTACACCGTGCGGCGGCTGCCGTCGTGGTAGCGCAGCTCGGCGCTGCGGTGCGGCTCGTGCGGCGCTTGCATCGGCGGCAGCGGCATGGCGGCGCCCCTACAGGATCTGTTGCAGCGCCTGCGCGGCGCGCTTGATGTCCAGGAACACCAGGCCGAGCTTGGCGCTGGGCTTGGCCAGCACGGTGAGCACCGCCTCTCGGCCGGCCGCACTCATGATCACGTAGCCGAGTTCGCCCTGGATCAGCACCCGCTCCAGCGCGCCGCGCGCCAGTTCGCGCGCGCTGCGCTCGCCCAGCGCGAGCAGCGCCGCGGACATCGCGCCGACCCGGTCCTCGTCCATGCCCTGCGGCATCGCCGAGGCGATCATCAGCCCGTCCAGTGAGATCAGCGCCGAGGCCTCGATATCGGCGGTGGCGCCATTGAGGCCTTCCAGCGCCTGTTGCAACTGTTGCGTTCGCATGCTCGCCATCCGCTTGCGCATCCCGACCGGGTGCGGGAGGCATTGGACCGCGTCGGCGCAGTCTTGCCCTTGATCTGGATCAAGGCCGATGGCGATGCCCGGCGCAGGCGCTGCGCAGGAGGGGCGATCCGATGGGCGGCACCGCTGCCGCGAACGCGTCAGGCCCTGCTCACACCGGCGCCGCGTCGCGGCCGGCGGTCAACGCGGCCGCGCGGGTGCAGGCCGCTCGCCAGGCGCTTGGCGCGCCGGCCAGGCAAGCAAAAGGCGGCCGCCAGGCCGCCTGTGGGGGGGGCTGCTAGGCGGCGCCATGCTGCGCGCCGCCCCGGTCCTCCTGCGCTTACGGCCCCGCGGCGACGTCGACCCAGACCAGACGGTGGTCGCTGCCGTCGGCGATGGCGGCGGAGGCGTCATTGGAGGCCGGCCAGAACACGCCGCTGTCCAGGTAGCGGAAGTTGCGCGACGGCAACACGTAGTCCAGGCGCATGGTGCCGGCCTTGGGGCCGAAATCGCCGGTGACCTGCTGCGGTGGGCCGCGATGGTCGATGCCGGTGGCCGCGTAGGCGCGCGTGGTCTCCTCGCCGCCAGCGCTGTGCGGGGTGGGGTATTGCAGGACGCGCGGATGCGTCACCAGCGCGCGGATCGCGTCGTGGTGGCCGTCGCCGTCGATCACGTCGTTGTTGAGGTCGCCGAGCATCACGAACTGCGCGTCGGCGGCCAGTCCGCCGCAGCGGCCGGCGTCGTCGCACAGCCAGCGCGCCTTGCCGCTGCCGGCATCGTCCAGGTACTCGCGCCACAGCCGCAGTTCGTCGTGGTTGCGTGCGGCGTTGCGCTTCTCCGCGCCGTCGAACACCGGCGGGGTCGGGTGCGACACCAGCGCATGCAGCACGCCCAGCGGGGTACGCACCGGCACGTCCCAGTGCGACTTGGACGACAGCCGCAGCTGCGCCCACACCGCGTCGCTGTGGAAGAAGCGGCCGGTGGCCGGATCGACCGGGCGCAGCGCGTCGGGCATCGCGCTCCATTTCAGCAGGCGGAAGCTGCGCACCGCCGCGGTGTCGATCGGGTACTTCGACAGCAGCAGCATGCCGTACTGGCCGGGATGCAGGCCGTAGCCCCAGGCGTCGTTGCCGCGCGCGCGGCCTTCGCCGCCGACATGGCCGTCGTTGTCCAGGTCCAGGCCGCTGGGCACGCCGGTGTTGACCGGGGCCAGGTAGCGGTAGGGATAGCGCAGCGCAGCGCCGCCGTGCGGTTGCGGCACCGCGAGGTAGCGCTGCTCGAACAGGTCGGCGGCGCGGTGCGCCTCGTCGTAGTCGAACTCGTTGAGCAGCACGATGTCCGGGCGCACCTGCTGCAGCACCGCGGCGATCTTGCGCGCCTGCGCGCTGTCGCCCTGCAGGGCGGCGATCAGTGCGCCGGGTTCGTCGGCATTGAGCGAGGTGTTGTAGGTGGCCAGGCGCAGCGTCCTGGCGGCGGGCGCGGCGGCGTCGGTCATCGGGGAGGACGTGGGAGCGGTGTGCGCGCAGGCGCCGCACAGCAGGGTCAGGGCGAGCAGGAGGAGGCGTGATGTCATGCGCCGATTTTCGCATGCGCGGCATGTCGGCACGATGGCGCCGCGACGTGCGGCGGCATCGGCTGGGCAGCCCGGTAGCGGTTGCCGTCGGCTAGCCGCCGAGCTGGCGCAGATAGTCGTCGAAGTCGCGCCAGTGGCGGCCGTCGTAGGCCTGCAGCGGCCGGAAGCGGCGCTTGTAGTCCATCTTCTGATGGCCGCGGATCCAGTAGCCCAGATACAGGTGGCGCAGGCCCTCGCGTCGCGCCCAGGCGATCTGCTGCAGGATCGCCAGGGTGCCCAGGCCGCGCGCGCCGGCGTCCGGGTCGTAGAAGGTGTAGACCGCCGACAGCGCCTGCGCGGCGATATCGGTGACCGCTACCGCCAGCAGCGGCCCACGCCGTCCGTCCGGCAGGCGTTGCCGCAGCTCCAGGAAGCGCCCATGCGACCAGCGGCCGATCAGGAACTGGTCGAACTCGTGCGCGCCGTGATCGTCCATGCCTCCGCCGGGATGGCGGTGGCGCAGGTAGCGCTGGTACAGCGCCAGCTGTTCCTCGCTGCGCTCGGCGGCGACGATGCGGACTTCGACATCGGTATTGCGCGCCAGGCAGCGGCGCTGGCTGCGATCGGGCACGAACTCGTCGATCGGGATGCGCACCGCAACGCAGGCGCGGCAATGGTCGCAGTGCGGGCGATAGACCAGATCGCCGGAGCGGCGGAAGCCCCAGCTCAGCGCCAGCGGATACAGCGCGCCCAGGCGTGGATCGTGCGGGTCCAGCACCAGGTCGCGGGCCTGCCGCTCGGGCCAGTAGCCGCACGCGTGCTGGCCGGTCTGGAACAGCCGCAGGTCGTCGCTGGCGTCGGAATGGATGGCCATGCGTCGAGCATAGCGCTTCGCCATCGCAGTGGCCGCGACTGTCCCGTCGATGAATGCGCCCGGCGGCGGGTCAACCGCGGCGGCGACGGGGCGTTGTCAGCAGGGAAGGCGCCGCGGTGCCGGCCCGCGATGCGGGCCGCTTGCGGCGCCGGACGCCTGCCGTTCTCGGCAGGTTCCTCATCATCCTCAGGGAGTGACCCATGAAGTCTCGCAACCCGCTGCTCGCCCTGGCCGTGCTGGCCGTGCTGTCCGGTACCGCCTACGCCGTTCCCCCGCCGCCGGCCGATCCCGCCGCGCCCGCCGATGCCGGCGGCATCGCCGCGCTCGACAAGAACGGCGACGGCGTCATCGACCGCAGCGAGGCCGCCGCCGATCCGCGCCTGGCCCAGCATTTCGACGCCATGGACAAGAACCACGATGGCAAGCTCAGCCGCGACGAGTGGCCGCGTCACGGCCGTCACGGTGGCCCGGGCGACCACGGCGTGCCCGGCGCGATGATGGCCAAGCTGGACACCAACAAGGACGGCCGCATCAGCCGCGCCGAAGCGCAGGCCGATCCCAAGCTCGCCGCGCGCTTCGACAAGATGGACGTGAACAAGGACGGCTACATCGACCGTGCCGACTTCGAACTGCGCGCCAAGCAGCATCGCGATGCCTGGTTCACCGCGGCCGACACCAACAAGGACGGCATGCTCAGCCGCGCCGAGTTCGATGCGGCGCAGGCCAAGCGCTGGGCGCATCGCCCGGGCGGGCAGCGCGGCGGCGATGCGCCGGCACCGATGCCTGCGCCCGACAGCAACTGAGCCATCCGCCGCGGCGGTGGCCGCGGCGTCACTGCACAAAGGCGCCGATCGACAGCGCCCCTGCGCCCCTCGCGCAGGGGCGTTTTTTTGTGTGGAAGGAAACCTGCTTCCTTGCGTCGCGCCGTCATGCACCGGAGGCGATCATCGGCTAGCTGTCAACATCATGGGCGACATCGCGCAGGCGTCGCCTTGCGCTTGGCGCGACTCAGTTGCCGCGGGGTGCCGGCTGCACGCGCACGCGCACTTCGTCGCTGCCGGTGTCCTGCGCCGGGGGCGTGGCCGATTGCGTCGCGGGTGCCTGTGCTGGTGCGGTGGTCGGCGCGCGGTTGTCGCGATGGCGCAGCACGGTGATCAGCGCCACCGCACCGATCGCCAGCAGCAGGGCGATGCGGATGCGCCAGGCCCAGCGCTTGCCGCCGTCCGCTTCCACCTGCGAGCGGAACGCGTTCAAGTAGGGCGCACGGCCCTGTTCCGGATCGCGGCGGGTGCTGTCGAGCAGGCCGGCGTCGCGCAGCAGTTCGCGTGCGCGCGGCTGGTCGTCGGCGTGCACCACCCACACCGTGGGCTGGGCCTGCGCCGCGACCGGGTCGAGATAGCTGAACTGGCCGCTGCGCCGGGTCCGGTAGGAGCGGCCGTTGCTCAGGCGCACGTCGATGCCGGCGTCGCGCAGCAGGGCGGCGACGCCTTCGGCGGTTTCCACGCGTTGGCTGCTGAAGATCTGACGCATGTTCGTGTCCTCAGCGTTTTGCCGGCACCTGCGCCGCGGCGTCGGCGTCGGGCACCACGCGGATCAGGCCTTCTTGCGCGGTGCTGGCGACCAGGGTGCCGTCGCGGGTGAAGAACTGCCCGCGCGCCAGGCCGCGCGCGCCCTGCGCACTGGGGCTGTCCAGCGAGTACAGCAGCCAGTCGTCGGCGCGGAACGGGCGGTGGAACCATAGCGCGTGGTCGAGCGAGGCCATCTGCACGTTCGGCGTGTAGTAACTGATGCCGTGCGGGAAGGTGGCGGTGCCGAGCAGGTGGAAGTCCGAGGCGTAGGCGAGCAGCGCCTGGTGCAGTTCCGGCGCATCGCCGACCGGCTCGCTCAGGCGCAGCCACATCTGCTGGAACGGCGGACGCTTGGGTGGATTCAGTTCGTCGCGCGGATACACGTGGCGGAACTCGAACGGGCCGCCGCGCGAGAGCCAGCGCTGCACCTTGGTCGGCAGCGTCGCCAGCACGTCCGGGCGCGCCGCCGGAGTCGGCTCGATGTCTTCCGGCTGCGGCACTTCCGGCATCTTCAGCTGGTGCGTGGCGCCGTCCTCCTGTTCCTGGAACGAGGCCGCGCAGAAGAAGATCACCTTGCCGTGCTGGATCGCGGTGACTCGGCGCACCGAGAAGCTGCCGCCGTCGCGGGTGCGGTCCACGTCGTAGACGATGGGATGCTCGATGTCGCCGGCGCGCAGGAAGTAGGCGTGCAGCGAATGCACGCGGCGCGCGTTCTCCACCGTGGCCTGCGCCGCCGATAGCGCCTGGCCCAGCACCTGGCCGCCGAACACGTACTTGGTGCCGATGTCGCGGCTCTGGCCGCGGAACAGGTTGTCCTCCAGCCGCTCCAGCGACAGCAGCTCGATCAGTTCGGAGACGACGGGGGCGGGCTTGGCGGACAAGAGGCGGGGCCTGGCGACGGACGTGCGCCGATTATAGCGGGCCGTCCGCGCCCGCCCGCGTGCCCGCTCCGCTCAGCCCTTGCCCAGCCGCGCCACCAGCGCGCGCAGTGCGGCCTGGGTGTCCGGCGCCTGCCAGTCGTCGATCAGCCGCTCCAGCACGATGTGCTCGTCGGCCAGCGCCGCGCGCAGGTCGGCGCGGGCGATGGCACGGGTCTGCAGCATCGGCTGGCGC